>CAZDMX010000103.1:0-7325 GCA_964506085.1 uncultured Thiothrix sp.
GCCAGCAGATTTACAATCTGCCCCCTTTGGCCGCTCGGGAACCCCTCCAGCAAAAAGAGCGAGGAATTGTGAGCGAATCACCTAGTAATGTCAACCACCATTCCAGTCATTTTCAACTTTATTTTTATCTTTTTTAAGACCTTTACATCACGTTTATCTACAATAATTTCCTACTACTTGCATAAATTGCTATCATCGCGCCGATAATTCATACACAACTTTACCTATTTTATAATTTTTTAGAAGAATATAATAATGAATGTAACTATTTACGGCTCAGGCTATGTTGGCTTGGTAACAGGCGCTTGTCTTGCCCAGGTCGGCAACAATGTTTTATGTGTCGATGTTGATGAGGCAAAAATTGAAAGCCTGCTTAATGGGGAAATCCCTATTTATGAACCAGGCCTTGATGCTATCGTGGCCGAGAACATCAAAGCGGGTCGACTTTCTTTCACCTTATCTGCTGAAGAAGGTGTCAAGCACGCCTCAATTCAGTTTATTGCTGTGGGTACGCCGCCTGATGAAGATGGCTCTGCCGATCTCACTTATGTTCTGACAGTTGCTAAATCTATCGCTGAACACATGGACGACTACAAAGTTATCGTAGACAAATCAACCGTACCCGTTGGTACAGCCGATAAAGTTAAGAATACCGTGCAAGACATACTAGATCAACGTGGTGTCAACTATGACTTCGATGTTGTTTCCAATCCTGAATTTCTGAAAGAAGGCAGTGCCATTGAAGACTTCATGAAGCCTGATCGTATTGTTATTGGCTCTGAAAACCAGAAAGCTACCGAAGCCATGCATGAGCTTTATTTACCCTTCAATCGCAACCATGAACGCATCATCACCATGGATATCCGTTCAGCTGAGCTAACCAAATATGCAGCCAACGCATTACTGGCTACAAAAATAAGCTTCATGAATGAGCTATCCAATATGGCTGAGTTACTTGGTGCTGATATTGAAAATGTACGTATAGGTATTGGCTCAGACCCTAGAATTGGATATCACTTCATCTATCCGGGATGTGGTTATGGCGGGTCGTGTTTCCCTAAAGACGTTCAAGCACTAGAAAGAACCGCTAGAGAAATTGGTTATAACGCTGAATTGTTAGCCGCTGTCGAAGCCGTTAACTATCGCCAGAAAGATCGCCCTGTCGAAAAACTAAAGAAACATTACGGTGGCGACCTGAAAGGTAAAAAGGTGGCTCTATGGGGACTTGCCTTCAAACCTAATACAGATGATATGCGTGAAGCTTCAAGCCGTGTAGTCATTGACTCTTTGATTCAAGAAGGTGCTACAGTGCAAGCTTATGATCCCGTAGCTATGAAAGAGTGTGGTCGCCTTTATAGTAACACCAAAGAATTAACCCTATGTGAGAGTGCAGACAAAGCACTTGAGGGAGCAGACAGCCTTATTATTGTTACTGAATGGCAGGAGTTCCGTAGCCCTGATCTTGACAAGGTTAGCGCAGCACTCAAAGACCCGGTTATTGTAGACGGACGCAATCTGTATGATCCAAAAACCATGAAAGAAAAAGGTTTTAGTTATTACGCAATAGGACGCGGCGCATAGATATAGCAAAGCTCTATTTTAACAACAACAAGGCAACCCTTGTGGGCTGCTTTGTTGCAACATCACGCTACTGACTTTCTTTAAACTGGCGTATTTTCCGGCGCTGCCTCTTATCCGGCCTCCTGCTGGAGTAAAACACACTATCGCCCGCCAACCTTCTTAACTCCTGAGTATTTTCACGCTTCTCTATACTTTCAGCAGACTCATCATATAACTGCCTGGCTTCACTCGCAGGACGACGCTTATCATTTAAGCCTATTACCTCAACGCTAAATACATCTATACCACGAGTAATCTGTAACGCATCCCCACAGGTGATTTTTTTAGCGGGTTTTACACGCTCACTATTCACATGAACCTTGCCACCACCTACTGCTTCGCCTGCTAATTTTCGAGTTTTGAAGAAACGCGCAGCCCACAACCACTTATCTAACCTAATGCTAGTTAGCTCAACTTTTACCTTCACCTTTACTCGGCTTTTCACCTAATGGTTTCCGTCTATCAGTGGCCATTCTACAATCCGCTCTTCTATTTCGGCATTGTCTATAGCATCTTCATAGACAAACTTGCCCACAATAGAATGACCCTGTTTATGAATCTCATTTTTATCACCACACACTAAATGATGCCACTTTGGCAAACCCCTACCTTCCATAACCCGCCGATAAGCGCAGCTCAGCGGCATCCATGCTATCTGTTGCAGATTTTCCTTGGTAAGCTTTAGACAGTCTGGCACTAACTTTTCTCGCTCAGTATATTGACTACATGTGCAATCATTAGCATTCATTAGCTTACACACCACATCCGTATAATAAACATCACCACTATCCTCATCTTCCAACTTAAGCAAACAGCATTTGCCACAATGATCACAGAGTTGCTCCCACTCATTTTGAGTGAGCTCACTTAGACGTTTTTTATCCCACCACGCATCACTCATGATAATTTTCTTGTTCATTTACTTGCCCTCTACCTACCCTCATCTTGTTTTTTTATCTATGGAATGCTGCGTAGGCTGCACAGGTAAAGAGTCGACTAGGCGGACATACTCCTTACGTGCGCTATAATAAAATACTTCACGCCCTTCCTGATCGTAAGTAATGACCAAACCTTTGGCCGGATAAAACCAACGCTCAATCTCAGCTGTCACTGTCTTCTTACTCTCTGGCTTCCCAAAAAACTGTTCAATCTGAGTGGCTGAATAATTAGTACTTGGCAAATACGCCAGCTTCCACACTCTTAGTTTATTCGCCTCCAAAATACCCATCTTCGAGAGAACAAATTTACGCTTGCCGCTCGGCATGGGCTTGCCTTGCTTATCAAATTTAGCATATCCGGCAAGATCAACACCCTCTATATCCACTTCCGCTGCCAAACTGCCTTGCAATGGCCCCCGCTTCACTTTAGAAAAGTAGGCCTCTATTAAATACTCTCCAGCCGGATTCCGAAAAACTGCAATTTCAGGGATTTTTCTAACACCCTCCGTCACAGTCGACAAATTATCACGGCCTATATTGAGCAACATAACCTGTGTTTTCTGCCCATCTTCCGCATTAATTTGCCACGGTAAATGAGTTACTTGCACTTCACGTGAGGGCATTGAAAACAAGCCAAAAGCTATCAAAAAGACCACAGCCAAGATAGCTAATAACGAAAGACCTATTTTTTTACTCATAAACCACTCAATATTATTAATATTAGCTAATCTTACTCCAATCATCACACCAACTCACACACTTGGTACAAAGTTTTTAAACCCTCTAATCTCATTTTTGCTAAAATCCCCCGTTTGCTAAACCGCAAACAGAGACTTAAATGAATAAGAAGGACACCGTTACCCTAATTGACAACTCGACTGGCAGAGAATTGGAACTCCCCATTCTTAGACCTACAGAAGGGATTCCCACAATAGACGTGCGGGCACTCTATCGGGAACTTGGGTACTTCACATATGACCCAGGCTTTCTTGCCACGGCAAGCTGCCGTAGCGCCATCACCTACCTGGATGGTGAAAATGGCATCTTGCGTTATCGAGGTTATCCCATCGAACAATTAGCAGAGCAGAGTAACTTTCTGGAAGTCTGTTATTTACTCTATTACGGTGAGCTGCCTAATAAAAAACAACAAGAATCTTTCAATGAAGATATCCGTCAACACGCATTACTTCATGAAGCACTCAAACGATTCTTCTCCGGCTTTCGCCGTGATGCCCATCCCATGGGAATTATGGTAGGCGTCGTTGGCGCACTCTCTTCTTTCTTTCATGACCATCAAGATGTGCATGATGCCAAACAACGCCAACAAGCAGCGCATCGACTTATTGCAAAAATGCCAACTATTGCTGCATGGTGTTACCGCTACGCACACGGCTTGCCTTTCATGTACCCAAAAAATGATTTGGGTTATGCCGCAAACTTCCTACACATGATGTTTGCATTGCCAACAGAAGAATACACACCTCCACCCTTATTCGTAAAAGCACTGGATCTCATCATGATTCTTCATGCTGATCACGAGCAAAATGCATCCACATCAACTGTGCGCCTAACTGGAAGCTCGGAGGCTAATCCTTTTGCCGCCGTTTCAGCGGGCATCGCATCGCTTTGGGGACCCGCCCACGGTGGCGCCAATGAAGCTGTCATCACAATGCTGCTGGACATTGTTCATTCAGAGAATGATATTCAACACTATGTCGAGCGCGCTAAAGATAAAAATGACCGCTTTCGCTTAATGGGCTTCGGTCACCGTATTTATAAAAACTTTGACCCCCGCGCCGTTCTTATTCGCACATCTTGTCATCAAATATTACAACAGCTAGAGCCTGGCAACCCCTATCAAGAGCTCTTTGATACTGCCATGAAACTGGAAAAAATTGCCCTTGAAGACGATTACTTTAAATCACGCAACCTTTATCCCAATGTTGATTACTATTCTGGAATCATTTTACTGGCAATGGGCATACCACTAAATATGTTTACGGTAATTTTTGCGCTATCTCGAACCATAGGCTGGATTTCTCACTGGAATGAAATGATGCAAGACCCAGAATCGCGCATCGGCAGACCTAGACAACTCTATTCTGGCGAAGAGCTGAGAAACTATGATAAGCTTGAGGATCGTTAACTTAAGGGTTTAGGAGAGAATTATGAGCATAGATAGAGTAGTCATGGCCTTTGCCGGTGTTGTCATTTTAGTCAGTGCATTTTTAGCATGGAAAGTCAGCCCAAACTGGCTATTTCTAACAGGATTTGTAGGGTTTAACCTATTACAATCGTCATTTACAGGCTTTTGCCCACTAGCGATGATTTTAAAGAAATTGGGTTTTAAAACAGGGCAAGCGTTTAATTAGTAGCTGTTGGGTCATGCTCCAAAGGGGCGAGTACAGCGAAAAAAGCATCAAACCTGCGCAGAGACTAATGTTATGGCGTAGCTATTTTTATATCTGCTCCGCAGGTTACGATGCCAATGTACAAAACATCGCAAGGCAGTTCTATTTATAGTTTAATCATGCCAAGGACACTCAAGTTCCGTACACCCATTCTGACTACATAATTAAAAAACAGTTCAATTTCCTGCTTAAAATTTACTTAGTTCTGGCTTTTCTTTAATCAATTCTTATAAAAACCTATGTGCTGGACAAATAAAATTTTCATTATCATGATCTTTCTACTCGCTGTTTCCAGTTTCCTGAGCGGTTGTGGCAATAAAGGTAATTTACAATTACCTGACCAAAAAAACCAACCCCAAACCACTCAACACAATAAACCTAAAGAACATGGATCATTTTAGTTATCAACAAAAAGGCTCATCTACTGAGCTTTTCGCTGAAGAAGTCGCCGTTGCTGAAATTGCCAAGCAATATGGCACACCGTGCTATATCTACTCACGAGCAACGTTAGAACGCCACTGGCATGCTTTTAATGATGCCTTTGGCGACCAGCCACACTTAATTTGCTATGCAGTTAAGGCCAATTCAAATATTGCCATATTGAATCTGTTTGTACGTCTTGGCTCCGGCTTTGATATCGTTTCTATCGGTGAATTAGAACGCGTATTAAAAGCGGGCGGCGATCCGAAAAAAATTGTCTTTTCAGGCGTTGGTAAACGCGCGGATGAAATGCAAAAAGCCCTCGAAGTTGGCATTCACTGTTTTAATATCGAATCTGAAGATGAACTGGATAGACTGAATGAAGTAGCAAGACAGCTTGGCAAGACTGCCTCTATATCAATCCGGGTGAATCCTGATGTAGATGCAGGCACACACCCTTATATATCCACTGGCTTAAAAGACAATAAGTTCGGTATAGATATTGCCGTTGTTGAAGATGTTTATCAAAAAGCTGCCAATATGTCGCACATTAATATCATCGGCATTGATTGTCATATTGGCTCACAACTCACTGAAGTTGAACCCTTCATGGACGCACTGGAGCGCGTTTTAGCTCTAGCTGACAGGCTAGAGTCCATGGGCATTAACATTGAACATCTTGATTTAGGTGGCGGCCTGGGCGTTAGGTATCAAGATGAAACACCACCACTACCCTCTGAATATACAGAGCACTTATTCAGTAACGCCGCTATCAAGAAGTACGACATCATTATTGAACCTGGAAGAGCTATTACTGCCAATGCAGGAATACTCGTTACCCAGGTTGAATATCTAAAAATATCTGATCACAAAAACTTCGCCGTAGTTGATGCTGCAATGAATGACTTATTACGCCCAGCACTCTATCAAGCATGGCAAGAAATCATCCCTGTTAGCAAAAACGGAAAGGCAGAAACGCGCCAGTATGACGTAGTTGGACCTATTTGCGAAACGGGTGATTTTCTGGGTAAAGATAGAAACCTAAGTATTACCCAAGGCGATTTATTGGCGGTACGATCATCTGGCGCGTATGGCGCAACTATGTCTTCTAACTACAACTCACGACCACGTGCAGCTGAAATAATGGTTGATGGGGAGACACTACATCTCATTCAGGAGCGCGAGAGCATTGAGCAATTAATGCAAGGCGAACACTTACTTCCCTAATCTCTGCTTGATCACTTCCATCATGATCTGAAAATCAAACCGCTTTTTCGATTCAAATCTGGCCCGATATTTATGAATATCATCCATAAATATTGCTATACTCTGCCTTGCTTTTTCATTTTCCTTATCCTGCATAACACCTTTCATATCGACTAGTGTTTCTGTAAAGCCTTCAAGCGCCTTTATCGTCACGGTGAAAAAGCTTCTTGTCAATTGAGCTTGCTCTGGTTTAGCTATTCCTCTTTGTAACATTTCATGTGAAGCTTTAATCACAGGGCTCAACAACAACCGCCATTTTTCTGTCAATTGCGTAGCATTTTTATCTATACTTTCCAGTCGTTGGCTTGCCTGTCTTAAAAACTCCGGGGTGTCTTCTTTTGCCTCTTCTTCTGACTTTTCTTCCGCCTTCTTTTTCACCTGTCTATCTTTCCAGACTTGATGCTGGCTATTCACAAAACCCTGACTGCTAGAAAAAAACCGTTTAGCCCATCGAATAGCAGCAAAAATTAGCAACAGCAACAGAATCGTGGCTATCAAGCCAAGAATGGCAATTACCCCAAAAATAAAAAGACGAATCATATGCTTTACAACTTGGCTATGTAGTCAAAATCATACCTGATAGACATACTCCTTGCATTCAACCCAAACCTGATACGTCTTATTTTGCGAATAGCTGTGTTGTAAACATTTGAAATAGAGCGGCTATTTT
>CAZDMX010000104.1:0-2074 GCA_964506085.1 uncultured Thiothrix sp.
TCTTCAGCACTCTAGTCATTCTCGCTACGTTTCAACTGCGTTTTTTAGGTTGAAGTTAGGCCGTTTAAGAGCTTGCTTTTTAGTGATAGACAGTTGAAGATTTGTTTTTGAATGTTTTGTGAGCGCTCAGCATGAGTAAGAAAAAGGAGAAAACGCAAAGTCAGGAGCTAACTCAGGAACATAGCTTTGAAGAGGCTATGAATGAGCTAGAGGCTTTGGTGGATAGCATGGAGAACGATTCTCTTACCTTGGAGGAGTCCTTGACGAAGTTTGAAAAGGGCGTGAAGCTAACGCGTATTTGCCAGCAGGCATTAGCTAAAGCTGAGCAAAAGGTAAAGATTTTAACGGCCGATGGCGAAACGGATTTTACCCCAGAGGGTGAAGTTGAAGTTAAAGATGGCTGAGTTAGATTCGCAACTTCAGTATTATCAACGAAGAATCGAGAAGGTGTTGGATAGTGTGCTGCCAGAGGGAAAACTAAACCCGCAACACCTGCATAAGGCAATGCGTTACAGTGTTCTGGATGGTGGTAAAAGGGTTCGCCCTTTGTTGGTTTACGCGGCTGGAGAGGCTTTGGGTGTTGATTGTAAAGTACTTGATATTCCTGCAGCTGCTATCGAGCTTATCCATGTCTATTCGTTGATTCACGATGACTTGCCGTCGATGGACGACGACGACTTGCGCCGTGGCAAGCCTACTTGCCATAAGGCTTTCGATGAAGCGACAGCTATTTTGGCTGGAGATGCTTTGCAGGCTTTGTCTTCTCATTTATTAGCGCATAGTTCTACATTAGATGTCTCTACGAAGCAGCGTCTTAAGTTAATTGAGATTCTTACTCATGCTTCTGGATCTAGAGGGATGGCTGGCGGGCAGGCTATAGATTTGGAGTCAACCGGTAGAATGTTATCCCGTCCAGAACTTGAAAACATGCACATTCATAAGACCGGAGCACTTATCCGCTCTTGTGTTCTGATGGCAATTGAATGTAGTGACCATTGTTCCGAAGAGCAGCGGAATCAATTGGATCATTTTTCTAAATGTGTGGGTTTAGCGTTTCAGGTTCGTGATGATATTTTAGATATTGAAAGCGATACAGAAACCCTCGGGAAAACACAAGGCGCTGATGTTGCTTCTAACAAGGCTACCTATCCGGCTATACTGGGTATGGAGAATGCTCGACAAAAAGCCATAGACTTGCACACTGAAGCTATTTCCCAATTAGACAGTTTTGGTGAGAGTGCGGATAAGTTGCGGAATATTGCAGATTTTATTATCAACCGTATTAGGTGATTATTGCGTCGTCCCTAAGTAGAGATATAAACTTTTACTAATTTTATCTATAATGGCGTTAAAATATAGTTGCATTACTTAATAGAAATAACCACAATGCATTTACGCAAAGGAACATACCCCAAAGGAGACGCTCGATGACTAAATTTTTGCATGGCTTTTTTAGCTTTGGATGGCTAAGAGGACTTGATTTTCTGCCACCATTACTCTTCCGTTTTTTTCTTGCACCTATTTTTTGGGTAGCAGGCCAGCAACGATTGGGTTTGTTCACTGGTAGTGATGTTGTTTGGTGGAATCCACTGACTTGGATAGATAGCGCGGGCTATCAACAAGGGGTAGAGGCTTTAAGCGGCGCCCAAGGTATGTTCTCAATACCGGCTCCAGGCATTATGAATGGAGTGATAGGTGGTATTGAAGTTGTTGCGGCAGTGTTGTTGGTTATCGGCTTCGCGGTTAGATGGCTTTCCATACCTCTAATGGGTATTATTATTCTAATGGGGCTTGCGGCTGCAAACTTCAGTGGAGGCCTTGTTGAGACAGGTAAAGAGTTATTCTTCAGTCATGGTTATACAACAACAGCAAGCTCTGGTGTTGAAGCTGCGATAGTCTTGTTCTTAATGACACTCGCTTTATTCTTTATGGGTGCAGGACGGTTCTTTAGTCTTGATTGGTGGATACACCATAGATACTTCAAGAAGATACTTCGTCAAGAATCCGCAACAGGTGTAAATCATAACCATGATGACCCATTTGATGTGGATAGCACCGATTAATTAGAGTTATT
>CAZDMX010000104.1:2174-7250 GCA_964506085.1 uncultured Thiothrix sp.
CGATCAAAAACACATTTACCTTTAATAAAGGTTTTTGTGCTGCGGCCGTTAAAGCCCCAACCCTCAAAAGGTGTATTCTTGCCTTGACTCAACATCTCCGATGTTTGTAGTTGCCACAAGTCGTTTGGATCGAACAGTGTAAAATTGGCTTTTGAGCCTACTTGTATTTTACCGTGCTTGTTTCTAATGGTATTAGCTGCTCGGCAAGTGACACTAGCTATTGCTGTTTCCAATGACATAGAACCTTCTTCTACAAGACGCATAGCTAATGGTAGCAAGGTTTCAAAAGCTGAAATACCGGGTTCAGTTTGTTGAAAGGGAGCTAATTTTGCATCTATTTCATGGGGCTGATGATCTGAACAAATCGCATCTATTGTGCCATCCGCTACGCCATCTCGTAATGCTTCCAAGTCTCGTTGGCTTCTTAGGGGAGGTTGCACATGGCAAAGTGGGTTAAAATCACTAATATCCATATCAGTCAGGAAGAGTTGATGTGCCGCAACATCTGCGCTAATGGGCAAACCCTTTAGCTTTGCCGTCCTAACTAGCTCAACGCTATTGGCGGCAGAGAGTCGACAAAGGTGTACAGCAACATCAAGCTCTTCTGCAAGGGTGATAATCTGTGCAACCGCTGTAGTTTCTGCGGCAACAGGAATGCCTGGCAAGCCGATTCTGGTAGCTATGGCGCCTTCATGGACACATCCATCCCCCATGAGCGAATGATCAATCGGGTGAAGAAATAAGGGCAAGTCAAAGGTGGCTGCGTAATCCATCGCCATACGCAGAGTTCTAGTTGAGGAGAATGGCTGGCGTTGGTTGGTAACGGCAGCACATCCTGCATATTTCAATCCCCCCATATTGGTAAGCTGCCCGCCTTCTAAAGATTGAGTAATAGCGCCGATGACATCAATGCGTGCTTTTTTTTCGGCTTTCCCTCTTTTTAAAATAAGGTTGACCGTGGGCATGCTGTCGATACAGGTTTCGGGTTCCGGCATATAATAAATTTGGGTAATTCCTGCACTTACAGCGGCATAACACTCGCTTTCTATGGTTGCTTTGAATTCTTGTCCAGGATCACGCAGGTAGCAGGATAGGTCAATGAGGCCTGGTAACAAGAGTTGATCTTCAGCATCAATGGTTTCGTCTGCAACAAAACTATCGGGTGCTTTAGAGCCTATATGTGCGATAGTTTTACCGTCAATATAAAGATTGCTTATTTGATTAAATCCAGAATCGGGATCAATAATTTGAGCATTGATGATGGCTTTCCTATTGCTCATAATGATTTACCTGATTGTGCGCTCATCACCATAGACATAATAGCCATACGAACGGCTATACCATTGGTCACTTGTTTAAGGATGACTGATTGTGGGCCATCGGCTACTTTGCTATCTATTTCAACACCTCTATTGGTTGGCCCAGGGTGCATTACAATTGCGTCGGGTTTGGCATAAGCCAGTGTTTCTTCGGTCAGCCCATAACGCTTATAGAATTCATGCGCTGATGGCAAAAGGGCATTTTGCATACGTTCTTTTTGTAAGCGCAGCATAATGACCACATCGACATCATCCAGACCCTCACTAAGATCATGAAAGACATTAACCCCCATATTCTCAATGCCAACAGGAATGAGGGTTCTGGGGCCGATAACGCGGACTTCACCCGCACAAAGCGTTGTTAACGCATGGATTTGAGAACGAGCAACGCGAGAGTGCATGATGTCCCCAACTATAGCTATTTTAAGGGGAGGGAAAGCCCCTTTATGCTGCCGTATAGTCAGCATGTCTAAGAGGGCTTGGGTCGGGTGAGCATGGTGTCCGTCACCAGCATTGAGGACGCTAATATGCGGCGCACAATGGCGCGCTATAAAGTGGGCAGCTCCGCTATGTTGATGACGTACCACAAACATATCAACATTCATCGCTTCCAGATTGCGAATGGTATCTAACAGGCTTTCCCCTTTTGTGGTTGCCGAGGTGCGAATGTCCAGATGGATAATGTCAGCAGAAAGTCGTTGTGCTGCGAGTTCAAAGGTTGTACGTGTTCGGGTAGAATTTTCAAAGAACAGATTAACAACGGTTTTACCACGTAACAGTGGCGCTTTGCTTTGTGCTTTATCAGGTAATGTTACAAATTGCTCGGAGCGATTCAGGATTTCTTCGAGCAATAATGGAGATAAACCTTCGATGGTTAGAAAGTGCTTAAGATTACCGTCAGCTGTGTATTGCAAGCTGGCCGGCAAGGGGCCTGGTAATAAGTCCGAATTATTCATCCTGTCAGGGTTGCTCTTCATGTTGTAGCGTTTTTTAGGTTAAACAAACGGTCAATTGAGGATTTTAGGATTCTCTTTAGTTATAACATTTAGCTCCATGTTGTCGGGGCCGGAGAGTTGTATATACTGATTTTCTTGTAGCTCTTGCTTCACTCCGCTGACATCCGCAGCTATCGGCAGCTCTCTTCCTTCGCGCTCAAAAAGAATGGCCAATACTATACTGGCAGGACGACCATAATCATACAATTCATTCATCGCTGCACGAATAGTTCGACCGGTAAACAGTACATCATCAACGAGAATGATATGGCGATCTTCTACAGGAAAAGAAAGGCTGGAAGGTAGGATCTGTGAGTGTAAGCCGTTGCGGCTAAAGTCATCACGATAAAAATTAATATTTAACTCGCCAATAACGCCGGGTAAGTTTAAGCGCTTGTGCAGCATTTCAGCTAACCATACGCCTGCGGTGTGAATCCCCACAATTAAGGGGTTGTCGATATTTTTGGTTTTTAGGTGTTGAGCTAAATCATCTGCCATTTTACTGATGATTTGTTCGATGTTGTAGCCATCCTTGTATTCATCGGTGTTGCTATTAGAAGGCTCAGTGATGGTGTTTTTACTTTGCATTTTTTAATATCCATGATTCAAGGATAATGGCTGCAGCAAGCTGGTCAATCTCCTCTTTTTTAATCTTTTTTTTCCTACCAGCTTGTCGGGATAGTTTTAGGCGTTGCTCAGCTTCCAGAGAACTGAGTTGCTCATTAATAGTGTCAACTGGAAGCATATACCTGCCTTCAAGTTGTCTACTAAACTTCTCAGCCTTCGCAGTCATGCTACTACTTTTGCCGTCTAACAGGTATGGTACGCCGACCACTAAAGTTTCAGGACGCCATTCCTCAATGAGTTGGGTAATGCCGTGCCAGTCGGGATGATTATCAACACTTCTTAGTGTGCACAATGGGGTAGCTAGTCCTGTCAGCGTGTTTCCAATGGCGACACCTGTGCGCTTTAGTCCAAAGTCAAAGCCTAGAACACTCATGGGGAATCACTACTTGAGTAGAAGCTAGGCATGTCCAGATGAGTCGGACATCAGACGGACGTCAAACCCCAGTAGCTGAGAGGAGTTTTGCCAGCGAAGCGGCAAAGGAGTATCAAACAGTATGGAAGATTCAATGGGGCAGGATAACCATGCATTATCCAGCATTTCGCGCTCAATTTGACCTGCTGACCAGCTTGCACAGCCGAGTGTGAGGAAGAAATTTTCTGGTCCTTGTTCTGCTGCAATGTCTGCCAGAATGTCTTTGGAAGCAGTGATCGCAAGGTTGTCTGAAATACGCAGTGTGTTTTCCCAGTTACGTTCGGAATCATGCACAACGAAACCTTGTCCAGGTTGTACGGGGCCGCCTTGAAGCATAGGCTCCGAGGTGAGTTCTGAACTTGCCGTTGTGGGTATTTTTAAATGCTTGAACAAGTCGCCCAAGCTGGTTTCCGAAGGTTGATTGATGGTGACACCGAAACAGCCTTCTGGTGTATGTCGTGCAATGAGGATAACAGCATGTTCAAATCGAGGATCTCCCATACCTGGCATGGCTATCAGTAATTGATTTTGTAGTTGAAGATCTTCCTGTTGCATGTGATTGCTCTTTCTTGGATCAGGTCAGTAGAAAATTACTCAGTTCCGGTTACTCGGTTCGTAAATCATGGTATCCAGTATCGAAGATAAAGGTACGTGTTATTTGCAATTGGTCGAACTGTTCCAGTACTTTTCGGGGTAATGCATCATATGGCGATGCTATCTTGATGATACGTAAAGCTGCGTTATCAAGGATGCGTGAACCTGACGATGTATGTATTTGGGAATCAATGATTTTACCATATTGATTAAGCGTTGCGTTGATAATAAGTTTACCATTTTTACGAAGTCGAATGGCTTCTTGTGGAAAATTAGTAGTGCCGATTCGTTCAATCTTTTTTGCCCAGGCGTCAATATAAGTGGCTTCAACAGCACTTTTGGCATTAGTGGAGTTCAGGAAACGAGTTCTGGGCATTTTTGAGTAGTTAGCTTCATCTCTGGCTAATTCTGCTACCAATCGTGCTTCTTCACGAGTCTCATCAAGGACTTCCTTTGCCTCGTTGGTTGGCTCTGCTTTGTCGGGTTGTTCTTCAAGTTTTGGACTACGTTTGAATGTCTCACCTTTAGTAGTCAGTAAGAGCGGGTGTAGTACGGGAGGCTTGTTCGGTGTTGACTTTGAAGATTCTAGTGGTGAAATTTCATCAGGTGTAATCAGATTTTCAGAAGCCATCATACTTCTTGGGCGGTTTTTAATATCCGTTGTGCCGCTCGCGTGTTGATTGGCTTGAGCGATAAAATCAGTCTCATCAGGTGCTGTGTCGGCATGAATATTGACTATTGAGATATCTAACAGTGTAGCGTTTTTAATGTTACTAGATGAATGAATGCCAAAGCCAAGGCCAAAAATAACCAGCACATGCAAAAGAGTTGCATACGGCATGGTTTTTGCCAATGAATTGACATGAAGTGGTTGCGGTAGTGTACTCATTGCGTTTGTAATATTAGCGTGCTTACCCAGCAATTCCATTATAGAAAAGTGAAGTTTACCATAAGCGATATGGAAAAAACCTTGCTTCTGATATATGGGCTAATGAAAAAAATAAAAGCAAGATAAGGATTTTAGGATAAAGGAACTGCGTTTCCCGGGACAGGTTCTTGGACAAGGTATTTTAGCTTAGGACTCAGGATTGAATAATTGAAGGAAGTTAACGCAGAATTTTTGTTTCAG
>CAZDMX010000105.1:0-7227 GCA_964506085.1 uncultured Thiothrix sp.
CCCTTATCTTCAGCACTCTAGTCATTCTCGCTACGTTTCAACTGAGTTTTTTAGGTTTAAAGACATTCTAAGAAACTACCCCGGTAATCAAATTATCCGGGGTAGTCTTATGCAACAACCGTTGTCTAATAGTTCCTGATCTGCTTTCTGCATAGCCCTATTCTCATTCTCACAAGAAACCTCCTCGCACAAGTACTACAGCCAATAACCTGAACTATAAACTTATTTTAAAAAAGCTATTCCTTGATACGAAAGGTATACTGCATCTTTTTTACAGGTTAATTTTTAGGTTGATATATGAGTAAGCTCAAAGCACTTTTATTTGATGTAGATGGCACGCTAGCGGATACCGAAGCCGATGGACATCGAATAGCATTTAACAAAGCTTTTGAAGAAGCTGACCTAGGTTGGAACTGGACAGTCGAGATTTATGGTCAACTGCTTGCTGTTACAGGTGGTAAAGAACGTATCAAGTTTTATATTAATGATTTCCTGGATGATTTCAGCCCAGAGCAGGATTTAACGGACTTTGCTGCAAATCTGCATAAACGGAAAACCCATTTCTACCTTGAAATGTTGCAGCAAGGAGAGATTCCACTAAGAGCAGGAGTTGAGCGGTTATTACGAGAAGCACGTGATGCTGGTTTGCGGATGGGTATTGCAACAACGACGACACCAGCAAATGTAACCTATTTATTAACATCAACGTTGGGTAAAGAGTCTATTGACTGGTTTGAAGTCATTGCTGCGGGTGATATCGTTCCCGCAAAAAAACCAGCACCTGACATTTTTCAATATGCGATGCAAGAGATGGGTATTACGGCTGAAGAAACATTAGCCTTTGAAGATTCAGCGAATGGTTTTTTATCTTCTACAGCTGCAGGATTAAAAACACTAGTCACAGTCAATGGATATACTAAAGGCGACAGTTTTAAAGGGGCAAGTATCGTTCTGGATCAAATGGGAGATGTAGATGATGCGTTTAATGTGATGGCGGGAAATGCTCAATCACACACGTATGTTAATGTTGAAATGCTAAAGGATTTATTTGCGCAAAGCTAAGGAAGTTAATGATAAAAAAAGGCACCCAATTTCTTGGGTGCCTAACCGCTAGGAGGATGTAGCATTCAAATTAAGAAAATTTAAAAATGCTACGTTCATTAGTCTACATTAATATATAAAAGTTCAAAAATAATGATGTTTTATATTTTGCCCCTAAAAAACAACTAAAAAAAGCAATAGCCTGTAGTCTAATTGACACTATTTAAGTAGCGCCTCTGCAAACAAGACAGTAGTCTGTTTACCATTAGAACTGTATAAAAATTATACACATTTGTCAAGAAAAACATCTCCTTTATTGTCTATTTTTCTTACTTAGTCGATCCTGAAAAACCGCAGCACTCGAAAATAATGTCAACATTGACACCACCGTACATCGCCTGCTAGACGGTGGCTTAAGCCTAGTCGAAGGGTGGAGGGAGCTTTTCTATTTAACGACTAGTTTCATCGCATAGAACAGCGCTGATAGTGAGATAACTAAGCTTGCAGATACTTTCGTAACCAAACTGCACGTTCGGGTTAAATACTGCCCAACAATGACAGCCTCTTAGCAACGGAAAAAATATCTTCCCATTGATCTACCAACATTTTACCCGCAGCCTCCAGCGAAACAGCATGAAAAATGCCAGAGGTGTTTTCTGTGACCAATCCACTCCGCTTAAGTTTCACAACGGCATCATCAACCTCAAAATCCATAAAAAACCCATATCGCATCATCAAATGTTGTTCTATTTTTCGATCTAATGCATTGATGCTCATACCTGCCTCACCTGCTCGCATCAAAAAATAATAAGCAAGCAAAGCTTCTTTGATATCCTCATCACGAGCATGATCAATCAACGAGCTTATTACTCCTACATTAATATCCAGGCTATGCGTATAGAGACTTCGGGATAGCACCTTTTGGTAATTAGTTTGATGATGCAATACATTGCTAACCTGTCGACCTACTATGCGAGCAAAATCAAACAGCGCTATCAGCATGGTTAAAGGTTTCACGGCTATTGCCAACTTCGATAATAACACCCATATGCCTCCGACCGTTCTCGCTCTCCCTGTTACACTTGGTTTTATGTTATCTAGAACAGTGAAATGGATTTTACTGTTGGGAAAGAGCATTTCTAGGTTCGACTTGGGTACATCCCGAAATAATCGTAAAAAGATGTAATCACGTGACGCTTTTGTTTCTATCACAGCGCGATGATGCAAAACATGGCGCCATATTGAAAACCGGCTCATACCTCGTTGCTTTAGGTTTTCACGTAATTTTTCTTCTGTTTGAAAACGAAAAACGACACAGAGTCGCTGGTATGTTGCAACCTCTTCTATCGTTGAAGTTAACAACAAATGTCGCCAATTACGTTTTTTGGTTTTCTTTATGCCATGGCCACGCACGAAAAAAATAATCTTTTCAAAATCATCCATTTCTACATCAGTAGAGAGATTTTTTGATAGTTGCTGACTCAATGATTCATTAATGAGTGCTTCGTCTAACTCATCATAATTGGCTTTTTTGAGCAATAATTGCAGATCTTTAAAAAGCTTGTTTTGGAAGCAAACTCGATCATTCTCCGACCAGTCTTCTAAAGTAGTGGTGTCTTGATCTGGATTGAACGGTTGGTAATAACGATTTAAATCACGATATCGTTCGAAATAGTGGGTATGGTATAACGCCTGCAGCAATTCAGAAAAACGAGCAAATGCATTACGCTCAGTTGTCTCTTGAAGAGGTTTTTCACCCAACAGTCCCTTTATCAATTCAGGTAATGAAACTGGAATGTAGCGCATCGCACTACTCTCGTCAGGCTGCCTACTTGATTTATCGGTCACTTCTCTACCCATCACTCTCGCGACATAAATTTTGCCGTAGCGGTATTCACCTTCACCGTTTCGCCCACATCCAGATATTCCGGCACTTGAATCTCAACGCCTGTTGACAACACAGCAGTCTTGGTGCGTGATGATGCTGATGCGCCTTTAATTTTGGGTGGCGTGTCAGTAATGACTAAATTAACGGTCTGTGGTAATTCAATCCCCAAAACTTCGCCATCCATTAGCAAAGCAGTAATACCCTCCAAGCCTTCACTAATAAAACCCATTTGCTCTTTGACATCTTCTTTGAGCAAGCTGTACTGACTATAATCTTCCATATTCATGAAGACTTCGTAATCACCATCGGTATAAGAATATTGTACCGAGACACGGTTACAATCAGCTTCTTTTAGCATGTCATCTGTTTTATAGCTCTCATCCCGTTTTTGCCCCGTTTGCAAGTTATTGAAACGGACTTTATAGAGCGTTGATGCGCCTCGCGAGGATGGACTTCTGGACTCCACGGATTTGACAACGTGAGGCTTACCATCAAGTTCTACAATCATTCCACGTTTTAAATCACCTGCTTTTGGCATACTTTTGCTCCTGTAGTAAGTACTCTGTTCTTAGAAACTCCAAGGCATAGTTTGCACTAACTAGGATATTTCGGCCTCTGTTATTATAAGGTAAGGTCAGTTTTTTTGATTTAACTTCCTCCTTTGCAGCCACTGCAATCCAAACCGTACCCACTGGTTTTTCTTCTGTACCGCCTGTAGGGCCAGCTACTCCTGAAGTAGCCACTGCATAATCTGTTTGCAAAAGCTCTCTGCTATTTATGGCCATTTGTTCAACGACTTGCTGACTTACAGCACCATGATTTTCAATGCTTTTTGCTGAAACCCTTAGCACATTGATTTTGACATCGTTGGCATAGGAAACAATACCACCTTTAAAGTAGGTCGAACTCCCAGAGAGTCGAGTTAATAATTGACTGATTGACCCACCCGTACAACTTTCGGCTGTAGCCAGTGTTCGACCTTGTGCAGTAAGCAGCTTACCAACAACTTCTTCGATGGTTTCTTTCTCATATCCGTAGATATACTCGTCAATCAATGGAACCAATTGGTCTACCTTTTTTTGCACGATTTTCTCTAAATCAACATGTCTTGGAGCTTCACCAGAGATACGCAAACGAACCGCGCCAGGTGAAGGCAGATACGCTAGCTTTAAAGAGTGTTCTGCTAAAGACTCCTCCCAAGGTTCTATTATATTCGCCAGCTTAGACTCAGCAGCTCCCATTGTTCTAACCGTTCTATGGACAACATTAGGAGTATCGAAATGTTCTTTGAGTCTTGGAAGGCCTTCTTTTTCCATGATCCCTTTCATTTCATACGGCACACCGGGCAGCGAGATATAAATAGTGTCAGCTTTCTCAAACCACATCCCACTGGCTGTCCCTCTGGTATTGGGAAGTGTAATGCAGTCTTTAGGTAATAGCGCTTGCTCCTCATTGATCGCGTCGAAAGGTACATCATATTTTATATATAGTCCCTCTAGCTGCTGCAAAATTTGTTGATCCAATACTAGTTTTGTATCGAAGTATTTGCACAGCGTAAGCTTGGTTAGATCATCTTTAGTTGGGCCAAGACCACCCGTAATGATAACAACTTGTGCATTTCTGGAAGCTACATCTAAAGCAGAGAAAATGTGTGTTTCATCGTCGGTTATACTAGTGATTTGATGTACTTTAATGCCCATCAAGCTCAACTGTTCACCAATCCAGCCACTATTGGTATCAACCGTTTGCCCTATGAGTAACTCATCACCTATGGCTATTATTTCTGCAAGCATATGTCTATATTTGTTCTCTTTAGTGCATCAATTCAAGAAGGAAACATCATTATACTAATCTCGAAAGTTTGTAAATTGAACAGGAACACCTAGATCTTCCTGGCGCAACATCGCCATGACTTTCTGTAAATCGTCCCTCTTTTTTCCTGTAATACGTACTTGATTGCCCTGAATTTGACTCTGCACCTTAAATTTACCGGCTTTGATTAGCTTGGTGACTTTCCGACCTGCATCTCCATCCAAACCCTGCTTTAATGAAATCTTCTGCCGCATACTTTTCAAAGAACCTTCGGGGTTCTGCACATCTAAAGCACCTGTATCCACACTACGCTTAACCATCTTAGAACGTAACACATCACGCATTTGTTTGAGCTGAAACTCACCTTCCGCATGAAGCATGATTTGCTCATCACTAAGCTTGAAACTGCAATCACAACCCTTGAAATCATAACGAGTACCCACCTCTCGATTTGCTTGGTCAATGGCATTTTGAAGTTCGTGCATATTCACTTCTGAAACAACGTCAAATGATGGCATGGGTATTTCCTTGAGGGTTCAGCGTTTTCTAGGTTTAACAGAAAGGAGTAAAAGGAGTATATAATACTTGAATCAAATTTTCCGGTTTCACAAAGACAAAACCCTTTCACATGGAAAGGGTTTTGTTAATCATTAGGCTATAAGAATAGCGTAAAAATCGCTTACTTCATTTTGAACTCAGGCAGTTTCTTTTCAGCCAGTACCTTCTTCAAAGTAACGTAATCAGGCATACCGTTTTTGTAGGGAGGATAATCTTCACCTTCAATCAACGGCAGCAAGTATTCACGACATGCATCGGTAATACCGAAACCATCTTCACTGATATATTCCATTGGCATCATTTTCTCAACGTTGGCGATGTCTTTTAAATCACCAGAACCAATTTCCCATGTGTATGGATCATTAGAAGTACGGATGATAGCGGGCATCACAGAGTTTTTGCCTTCTAGTGCCATGTTTACCGCAGCTTCACCTAAAGCATAAGCTTGTTCAACATCTGTCTTGGAAGCTAAGTGACGTGCCGCACGTTGTAGATAATCGGCTACCGCCCAGTGGAATTTATACCCTAAAGCGTCTTTTATTAGATTCGCAACAACCGGAGCTGCGCCACCTAATTGAGCATGGCCGAAATCATCGCGAGTCCCTTGCTCTGCCAAGAAGCGACCGTCAGGCCATGCAGTTCCTTCTGAAACGACAATCGTACAATAGCCATGGCTTTTTACTTTCTCGTCGACTAATGCGATGAATTTTTCCTGATCAAATTTGATTTCAGGGAAAAGAATCACAACAGGAATGTCATTGTCCTCATCGGCAGCTAACGCCCCTGCCGCTGCTATCCAGCCTGCATGACGACCCATTACTTCTAGTACGAAAATCTTTGTCGATGTGGCAGCCATAGAAGATACGTCATAGCTAGCTTCACGGGTTGATACTGCGATGTACTTGGCTACTGAGCCGAAACCTGGGCAGTTATCTGTAATAGGTAGATCGTTATCAACGGTTTTAGGTACGTGAATGGCTTGAATAGGGAAGCCTGTTTTCTCTGAAAGTTGAGAGACTTTAAGACAAGTATCAGCCGAGTCGCCACCACCGTTATAGAAGAAATAGCCGATGTTGTGTGCTTTGAATACCTCGATTAAGCGATCGTATTCCGCTTTGTTATCTTCAAGGCTTTTCATCTTGTAGCGACAAGAGCCAAATGCACCAGAAGGCGTATGTTTTAGTGCCGCAATATCTTCGTCAGATTCTTTACTGGTATCAATCAGGTTTTCCATCAATGCACCAATGATGCCGTTTTGACCTGCATAAACCGTACCGATTTTATCAGGATGTTTACGAGCTGTTTCGATAACACCAGATGCTGAAGCGTTGATTACAGCGGTTACACCACCTGATTGAGCATAAAAAGCATTTTTTACTGACATGTTTTCTCCTTAGGAATTGTCTATTTAGGACTCAGAGTTTAATAACTTCCGTTACTTTTAACGTAGGATTTTTGTTTCAGATTGAATGCTCTCAGGAGGCGCATAGTCATTCTACGCAACGATCTAAGAGCATTCAAGCTGAGACAAAAAGGCATGTTAAACCCTGAGTCCTCACTATATATTTAACTGGTTTGTAGTGGTATTTATTGATTATTCTGCTGGTGACTGTACCCGCTACTTAATTCTATTCTCCCTCTTACCATAGAATTTGGTTGCACATCATACTTGACTCATGCGCACAAATCATATGTTTTGTGCAATAACGAACTGAAATAAGCGATAGATTTTTGTTTAAGCTTTTTGATCTGGCAATGTGGAAAAAACCACAATTTGTAGGTTGGGGGTGACGTGGGAACCCCAACAGAGTGCGTCATGTTGGGGGTTCGTTCCTCGGTAACGGCTCCATGCGTTACCCTGCCTCCGGTGTCCATACAGTCGTCACGCGCACGCAACAAAAGCATCACTTTTAATCGCACCCTATCAT
>CAZDMX010000106.1:0-7227 GCA_964506085.1 uncultured Thiothrix sp.
AATAATTGTACTTCCCATACTGTAATATAGCAATGCTTAATACCCTTGATCGGGCTTGTCCTGCCCACCCCAATTTTATCATTGACATTCACATTCACATCAGGGATAATTTCGCGCCTTTGGGACAGGACTAGAGTCTTGCCCTTTCTCCTTGTCTCACTAGTTCTGGTTTATAAAAATTATCACTAGTAGGCAATTAACCGTAAGGAGCTACAATGCGACACTACGAAATTGTATTTCTGGTACATCCCGATCAAAGTGAGCAGGTCCCTGCCATGATCGAGCGTTACCGTTCATTAGTTGAAGATGACAAAGGAACTATCCATCGCCTAGAAGACTGGGGTCGACGTCAACTTGCCTATCCAATCGTTAAGCTTCATAAAGCCCATTATGTACTGATGAACATCGAGTGCAGTAACGATGCTTTATCAAAGCTGGAAGATCTATTCCGTTTCAATGATGCGATTCTACGTAATCTTGTTATTAAACGTGACACTGCGATCACTGAACCTTCTTTACTTAGTAAAGAAAACGAAAAGAAACCAGCCAGAGCAAGAGCTAAATAGGAGAAAGACATGTCACGCTTTTTTAGAAGACAAAAGTACTGCCGCTTTACTGCTGAAGGCATTACCGATATTGATTACAAAGACCTTGATTTATTGAAAGACTTTGTAACTGAAACAGGAAAGATTGTTCCTAGTCGAATCACGGGTACATCTGCGAAATACCAACGCCAGTTGGCTACGGCTATTAAACGCGCTCGCTTCCTATCATTGCTGCAATATACTGACCAGCATAAGTAAATTCAGTATTAGAAATTTACAGCATTAAAAATTAGATTTAAGGTGAAATACGATGGAAGTCATACTTCTTGAAACAATTGAAAACCTAGGAACACTAGGTAAAGTGGTTACAGTGCGTTCTGGTTATGCACGTAACTATCTCGTTCCACAGAAAAAAGCAAAAATGGCGACTAAGTCTAATCTTGCTGAATTCGAAGAAATTCGTGCTGAACTAGAAGCCGAAGAAGAAAAGGTAGTTACTGCTGCAACCGCCAGAAAAGCTGAACTGGATGAAATTTCAGTTACGATTACAGCCAACTCAGGTACAGAAGGCAAACTATTTGGTTCGGTATCTCCTGCTGATGTATCAGAAGCTCTGGTAGCTACAGGCGTAACCGTTGAGCGCAGCGAAGTACGTATGCCAGAAGGCCCTATTCGTGAAACAGGTGAGCATGCAGTGCTTATCCACCTTTACCACAACATTGACGCCACTGTTAAAGTGACTGTTATTGGCGATGGTGAAGTCTCAACGATTATTGATGAGATTGATGCAGAAGAAGCCGCTGAAGCTGAAATGGCTGAAGCAAATGAATACGATAACACTGACACTACTGACGAAGAAGAGTAAGCTATTTCTTTTAGAGTTTACGACCTTGGAAGAAGAATGTTGTGACTTAAAAATTTAGCTAATGAAAAGGGCAATCTCGTGGTTGCCCTTTTTTATGCCCAAATTTATTGATTACTGCAAATAGTTCGATGGAACCTGTCTGAAAAGTGACCTTGAGCCGTAGCCCCACACCTGCTAGAAATACGGATTATTAACCTCTTTTCCATTACAAATCAACCTGTTTACCCTAGCTGACTTACAAGCAAAGTTACCAGTAAGGCTTTTTGTGCATGCAAACGATTCTCGGCTTCTTGCCAAACTACACTTTGCGAGCCTTCTAGCACCTTTTCACTTACTTCTTCGCCTCGATGAGCGGGCAAACAATGCATAAACAAAGCATCGGTATCCGCTTCTGCCATCAGTGCTGAATTGACTTGGTAATCAGCAAAAGCTAATTCCCGTTTCTTCTGTTCGGCTTCTTGACCCATACTGGCCCATACATCTGTGACCACTAGGTTAGTCCCTTTGCTAGCTTCTCTTGCATCATGAATGATAGTGGCTTTACCACCTAATTCAGCAAGCAAACCCGCATTGGGCATATAGCCTTCAGGACAGGCAATGTTAAGATGAAAGTCAAATTGTCGCGCAGCATTCATCCATGAATGACACATGTTATTACCATCACCCACCCAGGTAACCGTTGCACCCTTAATAGAACCACGTTGTTCTACATAAGTCATTACATCAGCTAATAACTGGCAAGGATGATAATCATCTGTTAGGGCATTAATAACAGGGACTTGGGAATATTCAGCAAACCTCTCAACCATAGCATGGTCAAATGTCCTGATCATAATGATGTCAGCCATACTGGAAATTACTCTGGCAGAATCTTTGACAGGCTCCCCCCTTCCTAGCTGTGTATCATCAGGTGATAAGAAAATCGCATGACCACCTAACTGAGTCATTCCCGCTTCAAAAGAAACACGTGTGCGGGTCGATGACTTATCAAAAATCATCGCCAAAGTACGATTTTTTAGGGGCGAATAAGGATCACCTTGCTTCCACATGGCTTTTAATTCAATTGCTTTTGTTATGAGCGCATCCAATTCCTCTGGACTCAAGTCCATAAGTGTCAGGAAGTGTCTTGTATTTGTATTCATATTACTTACTTAAAAACTGTTTGATCAGGCTGCTCACTGTCTTGATTAACTCATCAGCTTGCGTATCTGTTAAAATTAAAGGTGGTAATAAACGCACAACATTCCCTGCCGTCACATTGATTAACATCCCTTGTTCGAGAGCTTGTCCCACTAACTCAGCGCAGTCTTGTTCTAGTTCAATACCCATCATCAAACCTTTACCACGGATATCAACAACACCGGGAATAGCCAGTTGCTCGGCAAAACCATCCAGCAAGTAACGACCCATGCTGGCAGCTTGCTGATCAAGCTCATTGACCTGCATAACATCAATCACCGCCAACGCAGCTCTACAAGCTAGCGGATTGCCTCCGAACGTAGAGCCGTGAGTACCCGCAGTAAAAACGCCTTTCGCACGACCACTAGCCAGGCAAGCACCAATTGGCATACCATTCCCAAGTGCTTTGGCAAGTGTCATCACATCAGGTTTGATAGATTCATGCTGAAATGCAAACCATTTACCCGTTCGAGACATGCCTGTTTGAATCTCATCCAGCATAAATAACCAGTTTTGCTGGTCACATAAGCGACTTATCTCCGTGAGATAATCATCAGCGGGTATCTTGACACCTCCCTCACCTTGAATGGGCTCAACCAGCACAGCAACAATATTCGGATTTGTTTCAATCAAAGCCTTGATGGCATCCACGTCATTATAAGGAACACGGATAAAACCAGAGACCAGTGGCGCAAAGCCTTGCTGTATTTTGTCATTGCCTGTTGCTGACAATGCCGCTAGCGTGCGCCCATGAAAGCTTCCTTCAACGACTACAATTTCGGGATTAGTAATGTTGTTTTGACTAGCATAAAGACGAGCTAGCTTTATCGCAGCTTCGTTGGCTTCCGTACCAGAATTACTAAAAAAAACTTCATCCAAACCCGATAACTCACAAAGCTTATCGGCTAGTTTTTGTTGCAAATCAATCTGGTATAAATTTGAAGTATGTACAAGCTTGCCCGCCTGATCACAAATAGCCTCAGCCACCTCTGCTCGAGCATGTCCCAAGCTACAAACAGCAATGCCAGAAATCGCATCCAGATATTGCTTGTTATTTGAATCCCAAAGATATGCGCCTTTACCTCTCTCAAAGGCGACAGGTAAAGGTGAGTATGTAGACATGATTGTATTGGCCATCGTAATTACCTACAGATTTAGCAGTCTAATGAATACAAACCACCAACAAAAAAAGGTAGCCATGCTACCCTTCAAAAAAGCCGAGCATACTACCCTAGTGGTCTTTGCACGTCAAACTGGGTGTGATTAAAAGTGATGTCAATGTGAAAAAACCATAATTTGTAGGTTGCGGGTGACGTAGGAACCCCAACAGAGTTGCGCCATGTTGGGGTTCGTTCCTCACCCGCAACCTACAAAAGCATCACTTTTAATCATACCCCGACAAACTAGTCGCTTCCAGATATCAACTAACGATCTTGGCAGCGTGACTTATAACAACCTTTTCTACGAAAAAATAAAACGAAAATGATGTTTGACTCTTAAGAGAAGGAGTTTTACAATACCGCTCCCTTTTTCATGGGGCATTTTTGGAGAATTATCATGTACGCTGTTATAAAAACAGGTGGAAAGCAGTATCGCGTTGCCGAAGGTGATGTGATCGAAATAGAAAAATTAGATTTAGAAGAAGGCGCTACAGTTGACTTCGAAGAAATCCTTATGGTTGGTGAAGGTGAAGATGTCAAAATAGGCACTCCTTTCCTTGAAGGTGGAAAAGTGACTGGTACTATTCAGGAACAGAAGCGCGGTAAGAAAATTGAGATAATCAAGTTCAAACGCCGTAAGCATCACCAGAAACGCACAGGTCACCGTCAATACCTGACTAAAGTAGAAATCACTGGCATTTCTGCATAATAATTTCTTGTTGTTCTCTTTTGGTATTAAGCCAATATGAAAACACAGTTTAAGAATAGGTTTAGAAGAAAGATATGGCACATAAAAAAGCAGGCGGTAGTACCCGCAACGGTCGCGATTCAGTATCAAAACGTCTTGGTGTAAAACGTTTCGGCGGTCAAGTAGTTAAAGCAGGCAACATTCTTGTTCGTCAACGCGGCACACAGTTTCATCCTGGTGAAAATGTAGGCTGTGGCAAAGATCATACTTTATTTGCAAAAGCTGACGGCGAAGTACGTTTTGAGGTGAAAGGCCCTCGTAAGCGTAGATATGTAAGCATTACAGCTGCTGAAGTTGTAGCTGCTTAACTAGGAGCTTGTCCAAGAACTAAGAAGTTTTCAGACAGCCTCCTAGTAGCTAGTACATCTAACATCTTGAAAGCCCCGCCTAGTCGGGGCTTTTCTTGTTATATCTATTCTGTAATAATCCCCTACTGTTTCGTTAATCCTAGAAACGCAGTTGAGCGCAGAAAAGACATGTAAGATAATAATGTGCTAGGCGCATTAGTAGCTTGTATGGACTTCTGTGATTCAGCTGCGTTTTTTAGGTTAATACCTTGTGCGACCCTTTACATCTACCAACCACCTAAGATTAAGTAACCTCTATGAAATTTGTCGATGAAGCAACCATCAAAGTAAAAGCCGGTGACGGGGGAAACGGCTGTGTCAGCTTTCGCCGCGAAAAATATATTGAATATGGTGGTCCAGACGGAGGCGATGGTGGCGACGGCGGCAGCGTTTATCTCATTGGCGATGAAAACCAAAGCACATTGGCAGACTTTCGCCATGTGCGTCTATTTGAAGCACAGCGTGGTAAAAATGGTGCCAGCCGCAATATGACAGGCGCAGGCGGCGAAGACATTATTATCCCTGTTCCAATCGGCACTATCGTTCATGATGACGAAACCGATGAACAGATTGGTGATCTAATCCAGGATCAAAAACTGTTGGTTGCCAGAGGCGGCTTCCATGGTTTAGGAAACTTGCGCTATAAAAGCTCAACCAATCGTGCACCCCGAGAATCTAAACCGGGAACTGAAGGTGAGTTACGTCATTTACGTCTTGAAATGAAGGTGCTTGCTGATGTCGGCTTACTGGGCTTACCCAATGCTGGAAAGTCTACGCTCATTAGCGCCATCTCATCAGCCAAACCCAAGATTGCGAACTACCCCTTTACTACCTTATATCCCAACTTAGGTGTTGTTTACGTAGGGACTCACAAGAGCTTTGTAGTAGCCGACATACCCGGCCTCGTCGAAGGTGCCGCAGAAGGTGCTGGCCTGGGCATTCAGTTTTTGAAACACCTGTCTCGAACCCAGTTATTATTACATCTTGTTGATATTGATCCGGAAGATGCAAGCAGTCCGGTTAATGCAGTTAAAGTTATCGAAAAAGAGTTAATTAAATATAGCGAGGAATTAGGTGGGCGTGAACGCTGGCTAGTAATTAACAAAATTGACTTGCTCCCTGCAGACATGCAACAGCAGTTTTGTGATGAGTTAACTAGTGAACTCAACTGGAAAGGTCGAGTTTTTCCTATTTCAGCGGTTACTGGACAGGGCACTAAAGCACTTAGCTATCAAATCATGCAGCATCTGGATGGCGATGAATAAACGATCTGCCGTTATCAACACGACTAAGCGGTGCATTATAAAAATTGGCAGCGCTTTATTGACGCGAAATGGAAAGGGCCTTGATATTCAGGCGATCAAAGGCTGGGTTGAGCAGCTCGCCAGCATTAAAAACTCAAACATAGAAATCATACTGGTTTCATCCGGCTCAGTAGCCGAAGGGATGAGCCGCATGGGCTGGAAAGAACGTCCAAAAGCATTACATGAGCTACAAGCCGCCGCTGCCATAGGCCAAGCTGGTCTTATCCATACCTATCAGCAAAACTTTGAACAACATCAGTTTCAAACCGCACAAATACTACTAACCCATGATGATCTCATTAATCGTCAGCGCTATCTTAACGCACGCAGTACATTACAGACCCTGCTGAAACTGAACACCATTCCCATTGTTAACGAAAATGACACGGTTGCACTAGAAGAAATCAGGCTAGGTGACAATGACACTTTGGCTGCAATGGTCGCCAATCTTGTTGATGCAGACCTGTTGATTATTCTCACTGATCAGACTGGCTTATATGATAAAGACCCACGTAAACATGCAGATGCAAAACTTATTTCCTTAGACTCTGCTAACAACCCAGAATTACTGGACTTTGCTGGACCAGCAGGAACAAGCGTCGGCACAGGAGGTATGAGAACAAAAGTACTAGCTGCACAATCAGCAGCACGTTCGGGCTGTACCACTATCATCGCACCCGGCATAGAGAAAAATATACTCACACGCATTATGGATGGCGAGGACTTGGGGACATTATTAACAGCCGACTGTGAACCACTAACTGCTCGAAAACAATGGATATCCCATCAAACTAACATTATGGGCAAAGTAACGATTGACGACGGCGCGCAAGCTGCACTACTCGCAAAAGGTCGAAGCTTGCTACCTGTAGGCATCATCCAGATAGAGGGAGAGTTCAATCGCGGCGACATGGTGAAATGTGTCAATATTCAAGGCAAACTGGTGGCAAAAGGCATCATTAACTATTCAAGTATAGAGTGTCAAAAAATCAAGGGGCTCAGTAGCTCTAAAATCCCCCAGACCCTTGGTTATATTGATGAGCAAGAATTAATCCATCGGAATAATCTCGTGATTTTAT
>CAZDMX010000107.1:0-230 GCA_964506085.1 uncultured Thiothrix sp.
AGCGTAAGGCATGGGAAGATTTAAAACTATTCAGAAATATAAGGTAATTTGATGCAAAGAAGTTACCAGCTTTACATCAAATCACCTAAAATAAATATTCCATGACTCGACCCTCACAAAGTAGGTTTCAGTTAATGCCCATGACATTAATGGATATACCTGAAGTAATGGCAATTGAGAATGTCGTTCAGGAACAGCCTTGGACTGAGGGGATTTTTAAAGACTGTTTA
>CAZDMX010000107.1:245-7216 GCA_964506085.1 uncultured Thiothrix sp.
GGTATTACCCTGTTTTAGTTTCAAAAAATCATCAATACCACCAATACCACCAAAAACCCTAAATTAGTTGGCTACGTGATCCAATCCATTGCGGCCGATGAAATGCATATACTCAATGTATGTATCCGCCCTGATAGACAACGCATGAATCTTGGCACGCTGTTAGTCCAACACGCTGAAGCTATTGCTTTAAAAAGAGAAGTACAAACCAGTTTTCTGGAAGTAAGACCTAGCAACATTGCCGCTATTCGACTTTATCAAAAACTAGGTTATGGTCAAGTAGGGGTAAGAAAAAACTATTATCCCGCTGAAAAAGGACGAGAAGATGGGATAGTTATGAGTAAAGAGTTAGCCACAAGTTTACACAGATAACACAAATATAGTTTTACTTTATCTTATTGCGCCGTCCCTTACAGTAACTGTAGGGTGCGTGGAACCACATGGTACTAGTTAGTTATCATCCAGATCGGATAAGCGATATGGGTACATGGATGTACTGTAATAGGGAAAAGCAGGAGCAATTGCCGAGCGCCATCCGACAAGGAATGGTTTATTCAGTAACTTGCCGGATGTAAGGCTAATTAATACATCAACTAGCTTTGCAATAAGTTCTAGCAAAATCAAGTAACTCTTCCATTGCCGGCGCACGAAACTTATTACGCTGACGCACGAAAGAAAAATCTCGGTGAATCTTTGGTGTTAAAGAAATAGCGACCAGTGTACCTAGCTCGATCTCTTTGATCACGCTGACACTCGATAAAATGGATACTCCCATTCCTGCTTCAACCGCACCTTTAATAGATTCGGGGCTGCCAAGCTCCAGTGTATTTGATACGGCTTGACGATCTAGACCCGCAGAGCGTAGCTTCTCGGAGATAACCTCACGCGTACCTGATCCTGTTTCTCTGCAAATAAATGGGTGTTTCATCATGTCAGCGAGAGAAACTTTCTTGCGATTCGCCAGAGGATGCCCCGGTGCTACAACAGCAACCAGCTGATCTTTACGACACACCTCAACTTGAAGATGTTTGTTATTAATGGGCCCTTCAACAACGCCAAGGTCGATAGTATTGTTCTCGACCATAGAAACGATGCCTTCGGTGTTGCCGACTTGTAAGCGCATTTTGACATCGGGATTTTGTTGTTTGAAGTCACCTAGCAAAGCAGGAAGCATGTATTCAGCTACGGTAGTGCTAGCCCCTATGACTAATGAGCCACTGATATCACCGGTAATTTCACGAATGGCATTTTCCATCTCGGAATATTGCTCAAAGATGTTCTCCGCATATTCAAACGCTCTTTCACCTGCATCAGTTAGTGAGACACGATTATGTGCTCTATCAAAAAGTCGCGTATCAAATTGTTCTTCCAGCTGGCGAATTTGAAAAGTCACTGCTGGTTGGGTCATATGTAGCTGATCAGCTGCTTTGGTAAAGCTCAATAATTTTGCTACGGTGTGAAAGACCTGAAGTCTTCTATCTGACATTTTTTCACCTAATCCTTTTATTATTTATGTTTAAACATCCATGTTGTTCATTCATAGTCGAAGATGGATCATCAATTCATTTTTTGTCTGTTTTTTTAACGTCAACGATCGGGTTACGTTGACAAGCGGTACTATAAAATTTATCGACACTATTAAAAAAACCTTAGAAACAGACTTTATCTCTTTTCATCTCTTTTCGTCTTCATTCTTCAAGCGAGTTGTCGAAGGATTTCCAGGGATTCTGGGGTCATCATCATCCATGATTATCCGCGAAGCAGGGCTATCCAAGTCGTCATATTGTCCCGATTTTATGGTGAGAATAAAAGCAATGATGACTCCAATCATGACTCCCGCTCCCAGTAATATTTGTAAATATAATGCATTCATATTTTCTAACTAATTAAGTTTTCAACCTCAACGAGTTCAATACAACGACTAACGAACTAGCTGTCATTCCTATGGCTGCCATCCAAGGTGCAATAAAACCCGTCGCTGCTAAAGGTATCGCAGACAAATTATAGACTATAGCCCAGAAAAAGTTTTGTTTAATAATCATTTGCATCTTTCTCGCCACGGCAATAGCCTCAGGAAGGTGTTGTATATTCTCAGAAAGTAAGACCATATCTGCACTGGCTTGAGCAAGCTGTGATCCCTTGCCCATAGCCACTGAAACCGGAGCTTGTGCGAGTACAGGTGCATCATTCACACCATCACCCACCATGGCAACCATGTCTCCCTGTTGCTGTAGTTCTGAGAGCTTCTCTAGCTTCTCATCAGGCAACAACCCACCGTAACTATTATCTATATCAAGCTCGGCTGCTATAGCCTCCACAACGCTATTCTCATCGCCACTTAGGATGCTGGTACGGATACCCATTGCCTTCAATGTGTTAATGGCGTCTTTAGACTCTGCTCTTAGCGTATCCTGCAAATTAAAACACGCAATCCAACCGGATTGGCTAGCTAGATAAACGGTTGAACCCTGTGTATAGGGTAAAAATGTTGGGGACGTAGCTTCAATCCATTTAGCTACGTATCGATAGTTGCCAATACGATATAGCGTGCCTTTATAGGTCGCCTCTACACCTTTGCCAGACTCAACCTTGACCTTTTCGATAGGCAGTGTTCCCGCTGATAATCGAGTAATCGCTTCTGCGACGGGGTGCTCGGATAGCGCTTCTAATGAGGCCGCTAATTGTAAGCTATTCAGCTCATCCAGCAGACCCGATATTTGATAATCTGCTACTTTCAAACGACCATATGTCAACGTGCCGGTCTTATCAAAAACCACATGATCGACTTTAGCCAAGGTTTCCAACGCATGTCCTCGCGTGGTTAGCATGCCTATTTTGGTTAATTCACCCGTAGCAGCCGTGGTTGCAACCGGTGTGGCTAAAGATAAGGCGCAAGGACATGTGACTACCAAGACAGACAAGGTAATCCAAAAAGCCCTCTCTGAGGTCACTGATGGGTGAAACAGCCAAAATGCAAAAACAGCGACCGCGATTATCAGTAAAACCACCACGAACCTGCTGGCAATTTTATCAGCCAGTTTGGCAATGTCTGGTTTCTCTGCCTGTGCCTGATCCAGTAATCGTACAATCGCCGAAAGCACTGTACTGTCACCCTGCTTCTCTACCTGCATGGTTAATGGACTTTCTACATTAACCGTGCCGCCAATCAGTTGACTACCTACAGACTTGTCCAATGGTAAACTTTCACCGGTAAGTAAGGACTCATTAACGCTACTAGCACCCTCTAGAACCACCCCATCAGCAGGAATTACTGCCCCAGGTTTAATTAAGATCGTATCGCCCAGCACAAGCTCTGTTGCGGGTATGACTTGTTGCTCACCGTTTGCCAATCGGGTTGCCGTATCCGGAAGCAATCGCACTAATGCCTCAGCGATCTGCCCGGATTTATGCCGTGCTTCCATCTCCAGAAAACGCCCTACCAACAGGAAGAAGGTAAACATATTCACGGAGTCAAAATAGACTTCACCCGTGCCGCTAACCGTTGCCCAACAACTGGCTAGATAAGCCCCAAGGATAGCAATGGAGACGGGAACATCCATACCGAAATGTTTACGCTTTAGATCACGCCAAGCTGAGATAAAGAACACACTGGATGCAAAAAACACAACCGGGGTAGTCAACAGTAAACTTATCCAGCGTAAGAATTTTTCTGTATTCGCATCCATACCTAGTGAATCACCCAGGTAGAGTGAAATAGCCAGCATCATCACCTGCATCATGCCAGCAGCGGCAATGGCTATACGGCGTAGGCTATTAGCTCGTTCTTTTTTTTGGAGAGCTTCCAAACGACCCGGGTCAAAAGGATGGGCGTTATAACCAATATCGGATATCGCTTGTAATATTTCGCTTAAAAGAACGGTATTGTTGTCCCAGCGTAGCGTGGCTCTATGCGTCGTATAATTGACTCTGAATTCAAGCACCCCTGCTAATTGCATGATATGCCTTTCATTTAACCAAACACACGCGGCACACACGATGCCCTCAAGAATGAGCGAGGCTTCTCGTGTATCAGTGAGCGCTTCTTCACCTTGTGGGTTGATCGACCTTACAAAGCTTTTTTGCAGTTGATCATGATCGTAAATGTGTAACGCGTCAGGAATGAGATCTTGTGGTTTATCGGAGTTTTTTGTGCGGTAGGTATAAAAATCAGTTAAGCCGTTTTGTACAATTGCACTAGCAACAGCCTCACATCCGGCACAGCACATATGCTGCTGTTCGCCCTCAATTTCGACCTTTAGTTGAACTGCGTCAGGAATCGGCAAGCCACAGTGAAAGCAAGAAGAATCCGCTTGCTTTTTCGTCTCCTTCGTCAGCTTTTTTTGTGTGCTGGCTTGTACCTGTAAAGCTGTCAACTTGAAACCTATCTCGCTGAATCCATTGTCGGCTCGCCATCCATACATTCGCGCTGAATGAGTGTGCCGTCCACTATTTCAGCCACTTCTGTATTGCCACGGATTTCATGTAAATCATCACCCTTGTTAATAAGGATTTGTATCTGCCAACAACCGGGTCTTGGCAATTGAATGGTCGCACTATAGTGACCGTCTCCATTGCTTTTCAGTACATACTGGCGATCCAATGCCATTTGCGAAGCTCGCTGAAGATTAATCACTACATTGGCATCATTAATAAACACCCCTTGTTTATCTTGCACAGTCAATTCGAATACTGAATCCTGCTTCAATACGGGGCTTTTGACCCAGCCCGCCTCTACCTTCCAGCCGCGCGCTCGTTGTAGTTTTAATTTCTTTACGTAAACATCAAACTTTTTTTCTTCATCTTGCAAATCATGTGGCACGTTTCCGGTAAATTTTGATAAGACCCCTTCACCGGAATCACCACTAATACTTTCGGGTAAGACAATTTCAGCGAGGTTACCTTCTACGCCTTTCGTAGCAAAAGTGATGATAATAGAATCAACCGTGGCTAACACAATGAAAAAGACAACAATGATCCCTGGAATCCAGTGAAAGCCTTTTTCTAGCGTTTCAACACCTTCTCGCATTCTCCGTTCTTCGCGCACACTAGCAATGATTCCCAAGCCATACGGAATCATCATAAAAAAAGCAAAATGAATAGCAAAAATATCCACACTGACCCAATACATGGCAGACAGCGGCACATAAATCAGTAGCATTAGGGCTGCTGTTACCAGCGATGCCATGTTCCCGCTCCACTTAAACAGCTTAAAGAAGATAAAATAGATTGAAAATGCGGCGATAGAGCCAACACCCAACGTAGTTAATAAAGAATAATTATTCATGTAGAAATTTGCATAGTTTTAGAGCTAAAAAAATATTACCGCCCAATAAATTGGGAGTCCATAATAATAAGGTCTTTTGTTAGGCCTTCTTTTGGGGTAAGCACAAACCTGAACCCCAAACGCTGCGGGTCACTCGGCTTCACCACCTTGCGTATTTTAATCATGAGTCGTTGTGACTCATCTGCTTTTAAATCAAAATCAGGGATTTTTCCCATATCAAGTTCGGCATGGTCCAAACCTTCTATTGACAAAACAAAGCGAGCAGGTTCCATCGTTTTATTTTGCACTTTGATGGAATAACGGTTTTGGATTCTGCCATCAGACAGAGTGACATATAAAGGACTACGAACTTGCCTCACCGAACTATCAATGGGTTTCTGTGTACTCATGCTCCAGATTAAAAACAGCACAGAACAGAGAGTAGCCAAACCATATCCATAAGTACGCCATTTAAAGAAATGCGTCTTGCCATGTTCCAAGCCACTTTCTGACTCATAACGAATCAAACCACGTTCCCAGCCTTTGGTATCCATGATCGTATCGCAGGCATCAATACACAATCCACATTGAATACAGTCGTATTGCATGCCATCACGGATATCAATACCCACCGGACAAACCTGCACACACAGACCGCAATCGATACAGTCGCCGACACCTTTGTCATGGCGCTGCTGTTGTGTTTTTAATAGCTTGAGAGGCTTTGCACGGCCTGCCACTCCTTCTCCACGCTTAGGGTCATAAGTAGGCACTAGAGAGTCTTTATCGATCATGACACTCTGAAAGCGGGCATAAGGGCATACGTGCTGACACACTTTCTCACGCATCAAGCCACCCGCGATATAAGTCGTGACCATTAAACCAAAGGTTGTATAGTAAGCAGCAGGTGCAGCATCACCTGCAAAAAATCTTGCGACTAACTCGGGTGCATAGGCCCAATAGAGAACGAAAGTTAAGCCAGTCCAAAACGAAAGTGCTAGCCATGAAGCATGAGTCGCGCCTTTTTTTAGAATCTTTTCAATCTTCCAAGGCTGGTTATCTAAGCGAACCCGTTTAACACGATCACCTTGAATCCACTTTTCCAGCCAGCGAAAGGCATCTGTCCACAGTGTCTGAAAGCAGAAATAACCACAAAATACCCGACCTGCTAAAGCCGTTGCGAAAAACAAAAGCACCGCTGACAAAAACAACAGAGCCGCTAGCCAGAAAATATCCTGAGCGTGTACCACTAAACCAAAAATATAAAACTTCTTCTCAACCAGATCAAATAAAACCGCTTGTGGTGCGCCTACAGTGCGTGTCCATGGAACCCATGGGAGAAGAAAAAAAACGGCATAGGCAACGATTAACACACTACTTTTAAAGGTTCGGAAAACACCTTTTACGGAACGGGGATGTATCGTTACAGCCGCTGCAACTGACGATTGACATGTATTGCAATCACTCATATCACTCTTCCTAAAGACCGCATATCTACAAATACGAAGCTTATTACGCCCATCTTTATTCTAACCCAGAGACCCATAACCCTAAAAAACGCAGTTGAAACTACTGCGAATGTCTATAGCACTGAATCTAAAGGTTTTCTGGAAAATGTTGACTTCACCCGTAGAGTGACTACGAATAAAGCCAACATTTTCCAGAAATTCCTTTATCTTCAGCACTCTAGTCATTCTCGCTACGTTTC
>CAZDMX010000108.1:0-7214 GCA_964506085.1 uncultured Thiothrix sp.
ACTGCTGAGCCAGATTGTGAAAAGGGTTTTTTGTTTGATGGTTTTCCACGTACATTGGCACAAGCAGATTCATTAAAAGAGCAGGGCGTTGAAATAGATGCAGTGGTCGAAATTGATGTTGATGATGCTGAAATAATCAAACGTATGGGTGGTCGTCGTGTTCACCTGACTTCAGGTCGTACTTATCACGTTGTCTTTAACCCACCAAAGGTTGAAGGTAAAGACGATAAGACGGGTGAAGACTTGATTCAACGTGAAGATGATCAGGAAGAGACAGTGAAAGCCCGTTTAGATGTTTATCATGAGCAAACTGAGCCTTTGATTGAGTATTACACTAAGTGGTCAGAGTCGGGTGAGGATAATTCACCTGCTTATGTACAGATTAATGGTATTGGTACGGTTGAGAGTATTAAAGATAGTATTTTTGCAGGACTTGATACGGTTTAAATACTAATACTGTATTTTCAGAAAAAAGGAGCTAATTTAGCTCCTTTTTTTTGTGCGTAAATTAAGTAGAGATTCTAGGAGCTTCGCTATTCTCGGACCCTCCTAGGGTTAACGTAGTAGCTCAGGAGGGATAGTACCAATACCTGGTAATGAAACAGAGTGTGTAGTGTTACTGGCTCTGGCATATTGGGTTGGGCGGTAGTATTTCATCTTACCTGTATAGCGATAGTGTCCAGACATTCTGAAACGGAATAGTATGTCTTCCATTTTTGGTCCTTCGGCGATGTTGTGTACTACCAGATACCTTCTTGGATCCTGTTTTGAGCGTTGATTAACAACGATGCCAATATGTTCTTGTCCCGGTGCTAGTTGCCAGCTAACAATGTCTCCAGGGAGAAATTGATTTGGGTTGTTTGACGGGCGAAGTGATTGTCCGTGACGTTTAAAGAAGGCTCTTAAATTATACACGCGACGATGATCAATATTCGCATCAGGCCCCTTTAGCTGCCACTTCGAAAGATTAGGGTAAGCATTAAAGTTTTTTGTCATGTCGGTATGCACTTGATGCTGTAGGTCTATTCCTAGTCGACGATAACTACGAATCACTACATCGGTACATACGCCTATATTTGAGGGGACATCACCCCAAGGATAGCCCAGTTTGATATATCTGCCATCATAGACCACATGATGTTTAGTGCGCTCTTTTGCTGCTGAAGATAATCTGTTTCCAAATGGGTTATGTCGGGTCTTCGGCCGCTGAATCCGTGGCCTTACTTTTACGGTCTGTTGCTTGACTTTCACTGGAGTTGCTGCAGGATATTTAGTGACAGAAGAAGGCTGTTTCTGTGTGCTTGAAGTAGTATGGGTAGTACTACATGCTGAGGTTAATAATGTTAAAGCGATGAGTAATACGGTTGTTTTATAGGAAGGTAATTTAAAAGCCATATTCATATACCGGAGGGAAATAGGGTTGATCAAAGCGTTGATCAAAATAAGGATCAGATGTAGAAACAAACATACCAGCGTCGTTCATGATGTATATCATACCGATAAATAAGGCAATCACAAATAAAGCTGATAAAGTGATCTTAACAACGCTATAAGGGCGTTCTCCCTGAATCTGACCATTTCTCCCGTTAACAACAAACCGATATGTCTTTTTATTGTATTTGAATGCTGCGGACCAGACGGGTAGCAGCAAGTGCTTAAAAGTGGTATCGCTGTGGCGTGTATCTCTGGCTGAGATACGTTGCTGATCACCGCCAATATCTTGGTGTATCCGTTGAGTGATAATAGAGTTCATGCGGTTTCTGGCTTGTTGAAATCCTTGATCCAGAGTGACTTGATAGATTTCACTTCGGAAACCGCTTAAGTAGGCTTCTGTGTAAGGCACCAAGTTTTCCAGATCCCATGGATGCAGGTTGTCGATAATAGTACGCGGTAAAGTTTTCGTTGCGCCTATTAAGACATCGTCGAAATGTAAATAGACATCACCAGAGACAGGTATCCAACGTATTCTTGGAACATTGCGTACTTGTCGAACGGGTCTGCCATTGACGATTGCTGTATACACCTGTCGGTCGTAGTAAACCGTACCACGCATACCTTGGTAGCGAGTGTCTGTATCGCTATCGTAAGTCCAGTAAGGTAGATAAATTCCGGTTAGCCTGTCATCACGTTTGGATTTATTCTTTAGTGCAGAGGGTGCAAACCAGCGACTGGATATCCAGTCATCAAAGATTTGCTGGGCTTGTATTTCTTTAATAATAAAAGGTAGTAAGGATTCTGGATGGATATATCTCGCATTTTCGCTGCTGATAACTGCGGGTGCGCCACAGAATGGACAATCACCTGAGTGCTCATTGGGTTTAAGACTAAATTTTGCGCCACAAGACGGGCAATCCAGAATGGATATAACTTTACTAGGCTTGTCTTTTAGCTGATCAAGTTTGCGAAGTGCAGAGCGAAAGTCATATTCATGGATAGGCGACCACTCCACTTCAATCAAATTCATGTGGCCACAGTGGTCACATTTTAGATGGTCGCTACCCGGTTCAAACTTCAGTTCAGCACCGCATTGACCACAAGGAAAATGATCTTGAGCAGGTTTCTTTTCCTCTACTGAGTAGTTCTTTACTTTCACTCTTAGCTTTTTCTAGAGTGCAGGTGGAATCAGTTTCTTAATATCATCGACCTTCTCGGCAGCTTCCCAGTCAGCCATACCTTCGGTCCATACTAAAGATTCGGATGTAAGTCTGCCTTGGGCGATCAAGTCTCTGATGGCATCAGTATCATGAGGGCCTGTTGCCGTATCATCAATGGCAACGTGCCATGGAGCATCTGACGGTAACGGAGGTGGGGGAGCCGCTGCCGTTGAAGATTCTTTACTAGATGAAGGGGTATTGAGTGAATCGGCCATTTTATTAGCCATCGCAAATCCCATACCCATATCCATAGCACCAGATGCGCTGCCCCCACTGCCTAACGATTCAGCTGACTGATATTTGATATATTCATCCAGATCGCCAACCATACCCATGCTGGTACGCTTGTCCAGCGCTTGTTCAACACTGGCAGGTAGTGAAATATTTTCAATTAAAATCTTGGTTAGCTCTAAACCGTACTCTTCAAATTCAGGAGAGATAGCTTCGGTTAAGTACATGCCGAGTTGGTCGTAATTTGCAGCTAGATCAAGTACCGGTATTTTGGAACTGCCTGCGATATTAGTGAAACGTGAAATGATCAAGTTACGCAATTGGTTACTGACTTCATCTACTGTAAAGTGGCCGTCAGTACCCGCTATTTCCTTAATAAATACGACAGGGTCTTTAATGCGAATGGCATAGGTTCCAAACGCTCGTAATCTAACGCCGCCAAACTCTTCATCACGGATCATAATAGGATTCTTTGTCCCCCATTTTAGATCCACAAACTGGGTGGTATTACAAAAGTAGACTTCTGCTTTGAAGGGACTTTGTAACCCATGATCCCAATGCTGAATGGTAGAGAGAACCGGAAGGTTCTTAGTTTCTAGCTCATACATACCCGGTTCAATGACATCAGCAACCTCACCTTCGTTTACAAAAACAGCGACTTGTGATTCGCGTACGGTTAATTTAGCACCGTACTTGATTTCATTGCCATAGCGTTCGAAGCGGTAGATAAGAGTATCGTGACTGTCATCTGTCCATTCGATAATATCAACGAATTCACCAAATAATTTATCAAATAATCCCATGGTTATGCCTCTTTTCCTTCATCTTTATGTTATAGTTTCTCAGCTACTTTTTCAGAACGTGCCTTAGCTGAGACCATCGCTTCATGTAGCTCAGTTTCCATCTCGGTTAATTCAGCCACTGCTTTGTGTCTGGCAACACGGCCTTCTTCAGCAATCTGTAAACTATCGTTGATGGTAGTAATGAGTGAATCATTGGCTTTGCGAACAGACTCAATATCGAAGATACCGCGCTCAATTTGTTCACGTACCACTTTATTTCCCTGTTGTAGGTTTGCTGCATTGGATTCAAGTAGTTCGTTAGTTAGGTCTGTTGCACTTTTAACGGCATCTGCGGCATCACTCATGCGGAAGATGGTAACGGCCTGAGCCAGCTGGTTCTTCCACAGGGGAACGGTGTTAATCAATGTGGAATTGATTTTTGAGATAAGTGATTTGTCATTTTCCTGCACCATTCTGATGCTTGGTAGACTCTGCATCGCGACTTGTCGGGTTAAGCGCAGGTCATGTACACGACGATCAAGATCATCTCTGGCGCTTCGAGTATCTCTAAGCTCTTGAGCGAGCATCATATCGTCAGTGTTAGCTTTTGCCTTGTCCGTCATGTCGGGAAGGATGGTGGTGTTCAATTGCTCAAGTTTTTGTTCACCAGCCGTTATATAAAGCTCTAGCTTATGGAAATAATCCAAATTAGCTTCATACAACTTGTCTAAAGAAATAATGTCGGTGAGCAGCTGCGTTTTATGATCCTCCAGGTTGTCGGTAATGACGTTAATCTGTTTGCGAACATCATCATATTTGCTAAGAAATTCAGCAACTGGTTTTGCTTTACCAAATAAGCGATCAAAAAAACCAGGCTTGCGTGATGGGTTAAGCTGGTCAATATCAAAGCCTTTAATGGCTACCACTATTTCATTAAGCGATCTGCTGGCATTGCCTAAGTCTTTGTTCTTTACACCTTCCAGCATGCTCTCTGAAATAGTACTCATATCTTCTTGAGCTTGTGTCCCAAAAAACAAAATGGAGTTTCTGTTTTTCAGGTCAATTTGAGACATGAGGGGTTTGATCATGTTCTTGTCTTCGTCACTTGCCTCTTCATAGCTAATAACCTCGGCTGGAATATCCTGATCTGTTGACAGATCCGTACCATGTGTCGTTGCGCCGGGTATGGCAGTACTGACAGTGGAAGTGGTTGTTTGTTGCTTATCATCAGACATGGTTTACTCCTGTTCTGGTGTGAAGTCGGTTTAGGTAGATTTTGAATTACAAAGCTATAGTGACATTATTTAATAGAGATACCCTGTATTTTAACATTTAAACGATACCTTCTTGTTTAAGTTGAGTCTCTAAAACTTCGATTTGGACGTCTAGATCAAACTGGTCATTTTCTTTAAGTTTAGTGTGTTGTATTTTAAAGGTTGCTTCTATTGAATCCAGCACTCGACCAAAATTTGCATCTAAGGTGTCGGTGGTAGCTTCTCTTTTATGCGTTTGGGCATATTTTTGAGTAACTCTTTCTGCTCCGCTTAAATAGACTTTGAGAAACTTTCTGGCGCGTTGTAAGTCTCTAGGGTCTTCTTCAATAACCGTTAAAATATCGCGTGCTTTGGCGATAATACGATCAAGTCGTTGCTTAAAATCAATATTCTTAATGCCTCGTTTGGCTTTTTCAAGACTGGTTATTTTTATCTCGGCAACTTCCAGCGCTTCGATAACCTCTTCAGCAGTAACGCCTAACGATATATTGCCTGTTTTATCTTTGTGCGGATCCAGTCCATATGAAAACATAAAGCCAAGCAGGGCTGCTGCGCCCGTAAGCAGGCTACTAAATAAGCCATGTTCTGTGGCAAAGTACGCTGTGAGAGCAGTTGTGCCACCCAGAATAATCGCTGCTACTGTCTTGTAAGGTGTGCCGGGAGCTTTAGCAAATTTCTTTCTTTCAAAAGTAGATTCTATCCTTAAACCATGACGAGCAATAATGGCTGCCAGCATAAAGCCGGCAAAAGATGTGCCTAAAATAATAGTCTTCCAGAAGTTTCCTTGTACCAAAGAAACAATGGCGGCTATTAACACGGGTAGAGGCAGGAAGTAGAGCAGAACACCTTTCAGTCCATAGCGTACTTCATGAACGACATCGGCAGGACTATTGATACGTTTAACGGCTGATTGTTTTGACATGTATTCTAAGTCTGGTTCTATTAATTTGAGAAGGGTTAACTAGTAAATAGATAATAAAGTGTTTGTATTGAAATGATACCTACACTTGCAAAAAGTAGTAGTAATCCAATTAATTTTTTGAGGGCGTAAGGCAAGTTTTATCCTTCAGGTAGTAATGAGAAAGCAAATCAATGGTCATTCAGTTGATTGGTATTTCTTGGTTATAGAGTATAGCAGTTATGCATGAACATAACCCAAATTGTCAAAACTGTTAGATAGTATATATAAGCATTTATGTTATTAATCAAGGTGATTTAGAAAATGGGTGATAAATGGTAGCAATAACAATCTAGGAATGAAGAATGAAATAACTTTGCTGCTTAGTCCTTAGGGCCGATTTTATTCTCTGTTCCATCCAGTATATTTTTAATATTGCTACGATGTCGCCAAAAAATAAGCACTGTTATGACACACATTCCCAAGGTGATAGCGAGATCATGCATAACAAAGTGAAAATAGAGTGGTGTTAACAAAGCAGCGATGAGAGCGGCTAGCGAGGAAACTTTCAAACCTTTGGCGATAAACAACCAGGTTACAACCATCATTAAACCCGCTAACCAGTTTACACCGACATAAACGCCTATTGCAGTGGCTACACCTTTACCGCCTTTAAACTTGAAATAAATAGAATATAGGTGGCCTAAGAAAGCAGCGAGTCCAATGAGCATGATCCATGTATTTTCCATACCAGCGAACTTAGCTATCAGCACGGGTATTAGTCCTTTCAACATATCTCCTATTAGCGTGAAAGCTGCGGCTTTTTTGCCACCGTGTCGAAGCACATTGGTAGCGCCAGGATTGTTCGAACCAACGGTGCGAGGGTCGGGTAGCCCCATTATTTTGCAAGTAAGGATGGCGGTTGAGATTGAACCTAACAAATACGCAAGAATGACTAAGATATAAGGGAGAAAGGGGAGAATTTCATCAGGCATGAATATTGTCACTTAAAAATCGCTTAAAAAATGTAGAATGCGTTACATCTTAACAGTGGAACCACCACATTGAATACTGTCTTTACAAATATTTCCGGGCAAGGCGAGCCACTAGTAGTCTTGCATGGTTGGGGAATGAATCATCATGTCTGGTTACCCGTTAGAGCAGAACTTGAGCAGTATTTTCAAGTGATCTGGGTGGATTTACCGGGTCATGGGCAGAGTAAAGAGATGGCTCTAGGTGGTATTGACGAGGTAGTTGCTCAGATCATATCGTTGTTGGATAAGCTAATGTTCCCACAGCCTGTTCATCTGCTGGGATGGACTCTGGGTGGTTTGATTGCGCAAAGATTAGCGCAGCAGTTCCCTGATTATATTCC
>CAZDMX010000109.1:0-7172 GCA_964506085.1 uncultured Thiothrix sp.
TAGTATTGGATGCTTTGCAAGGGTCTCTTATTGTCAGCCGAGCAATGTCAAATAAGAATCATGTTAAGAAAACGATAACTTCGCTAAAAACTGAACTTGGCCTGCATGGTCGTGCCACATAAAACGAGATGTAAAGCTTATGCACAAGCCTGGAGTTCTTTAGCTTGGCTGATGATTCCTTACGCTAAGCCTCTTGAGTCCTTTAAGCTGTACACTTTTTCTTAGCTATTCACTTGCTCGATATGTTTTGTTAATACTTAGTGCATGATACGGGAGATACCAAAACACTAGGCGTCTATTCTGCCTATTTTAGTCTTTTCTACCGCCATAATACCTTACCTAGGTTATTGTAAAAATATCAATAAATCAGATTAGATGGTTAGGGTCTTGACAGTACTAATAACTCCGATTTATCATTAACTACCAACCGTTAGGTAGATAATAGCTAAGACAGGAGAAATTAATGAAGCTTTACGAATTTGAAGCATTTCCCAACCCGCGCCGCGTACGTATATTCTTGGCAGAAAAAGGTATTGAAGTGCCAAGAGAGCAAATCAATGTGTTAGAAGGCGAGCATAGAACAGATGCTTATAAAGCTAAAAATCCGAGTGCTACCGTTCCTTGTTTAGAGCTTGATGATGGCAGTTACATTAGTGGTTGTGTCGCGATTTCTCGTTATTTTGAAGCAGCGAATCCGACACCAGCATTAATGGGCGGCACACCTACTGAGCAGGCTACTGTATCCATGTGGCAGCGTCGAGTTGAAGAAGGCTTGATGGATGCATCGACAACATATTTTCACCATGCAACCCCGGGCCTAGGTGAGTTGGAGCTGTATCAGAACAAAGATTGGGGCATGAAGAATCGTGAGCGTACTATTACTACCATGAAATGGTTAGATGAAGAGCTTGCTAATAAACCATTTATAGCGGGGAGTAATTTCTCTATTGCGGACATTACCGCGTTATGCGCGATTGATTTTGTCATGTTCGCTGAGATTGCGACGCTGGATGGTTATCCAAATCTCAAACGTTGGTATGGTGAGGTTTCTGCGCGCGATAGCGCCAAGGCGTAAGTTAGGGAGCCTCTGATCTATTCATGAACTCGTATCTTGCACCTGAAATATCCAGTTTCTGCGTTGTGAATCTCCGAAATAGCCCGCTATTACGTGCGATTCACGTCTTGTACCCCGAGGGCATGTAAAATCTGAATATTTCAGTCACAATCTACTTCGTCCAGAATAAACCAAAGGCTCCTTAGCTAATCCAGTCAAATATTTAGGCTCACGATATGAAGATTAACGCTGATCTAACAAGACGAGCTGTAGTGAACAGTAGTCTGGTTGATTGGGTTGCATCGCCACTGCCTGGCGTGGACCGTAAAATGTTGGAGCGTGATGGTGACGAAATCGCGCGTGTTACTTCTATTGTGCGTTATGCGCCAGGCAGTTCTTTTGCACCACATAAGCATACAGGTGGCGAAGAATTTATCGTTCTTGAAGGCGTATTTTCTGATCAGATGGGTGATTTTAAAACCGGAACTTATGTCAGAAACCCGGTTGGTTCTAGTCATAAACCTTCTAGTGAGCCTGGCTGTCAAATATTTGTTAAGTTATGGCAGATGCATCCTGATGATCAAGAGTATGTCCGTATAGACATCAATCAGCCAGAAGGTTGGCAGGTAGGTGAGCAAGAGGGTGAGTCGATATTGTCTTTACATCACACGGACTATGAAAAGGTGAGTATCGCCCAATGGTCTGCTGGTTTTGGGGCGAGTGAGCTACGTAGTTATAGCGGTGGCGCAGAGTTTTTTGTGCTTTCTGGTAGTTTTTCCGATGACAGTGGTCGCTATGAAAAGGGTGTTTGGTTGCGTTTGCCGATAGAGGCAAGCCATACACCAAAGAGCAAGGAAGGCTGCAAGGTGTATATAAAAACCGGTCATCTGATACACGAATTACCAAAGCCTTGAGGCTAAGGGGTGGTTGGCGAATGTTTATTTTCGATTGATAGAGATTAACAGATGATTGATTTATATACAGCGGCAACACCTAATGGCATTAAAATATCTATCGCGTTGGAAGAGTTATCCTTGCCCTATAAAGTAAATCATCTCAATCTTTCTGACAGAGATCAAAAAAAACCAGAGTATTTAAAGATCAATCCTAATGGCCGTATCCCAGCCATTGTTGATCGGGATAATGATGATTTTGCCGTCTTTGAGTCAGGCGCAATCCTGCTTTATCTTGCAGAAAAAACCGGACGCTTGCTACCTAAAGATAACAACGGGCGATCTCAGGTCATTCAATGGCTGATGTTTCAAATGGGTGGCATCGGTCCCATGCAAGGTCAGGCCAATGTATTTTATCGTTATTTTTCAGAAAAAATTCCTGCGGTAATAGAACGCTATCAAAATGAGACGCGCCGACTCTATACGGTGCTCGATCGACAACTAGAAGGGCGTGAATATATTTGCGATGACTACTCAATTGCCGATATCGCTCACTGGAGTTGGGTCAGTTGGTATGAGTGGGCAGATATCAATGTCGATGGTTTGGACAATCTTATGCGTTGGCATCAAGCCATGCTGTCGCGACCTGCGGTTCAACGTGGCATGAACATTCCCCCTCCTCTTGATGAAGAGACATTAGTGGGACTTGCACAAAGCATGTTGCAAAAATAATAATCACATTGTCTGTTATTAAAAATATTGGTTGGCCCAGTAGGGATCGAACCTACGATCGAGCGATTATAAGATTGTAAATACGTAATGGTAGTTCTTCGCAAGGTTAATAGGTTTAACGAAAATTTTGGGCGCGTTGACCTGTGCCATCGATTATTAATTGCAGTAGTTGGCTGATAACAGGTAAACGTATTAAGAAACCAATCAGTCCATAAGCAAAATTTGCATGCTCTAGGCTGCGACCTATTGCGTGGATTCCTTTGCATTTATTATCTAGCGCATCAATATAAGTGACGCGATCAAACCCACATTCATCTGTGTTAGTAGTATTAGTCGTCAGTAAATGTGTTGTATTTATTAATTCAATTTTTTCTTTTACATCCTGGCAGATGCCGCAATTCTTAGCGAAATATATGCTTGCGTTGTTCTCAATGTGCGGGCGCCAGCGTGGTAGCCAATTTTTCACGTTTCTCTTATACACCAACCAGTCTTCGCCAAATCGTATCTGTATATCAAGTTTTTGGTGCCATTTTACTACACCAATTGCGTAGATAAATGACATTGCTGCGGCTCCAAATAAATACCAACTTCCATAGGCTGCTGCAAGAACTAAGTAGGTGAGAAGAACAGAAATCTGCATAGGGTTGGCGACATAGGAATATGGTCCAGTAGTGACTAATTTTTTTGGAGGATCAAATGGAATGGGTGTGCCGCATCCTATTAGCATAAATTCCCGATTCGCTGATAAACCTAGTATTACTGGCAGAAGCAGCGCGTTGAATGTTAGTGCTAGTTGCCATGTGTCTAGTTCAAATATATCAAATAGCGTTTTCCCCTCATACGGGAGCAAGACAGCGGGGATTAGAATATAAAACCACCCTCCGGTACCTATTACTTGCAGCGTCGCTCTGATTCCGATATTTGTATTATTCTCTGTTAGCCTCGAGAGTATCAAGCCCGGAATAAGACAAGTGCTAATGGTAACAGCTTCGCCAATTAGCCAATGATCGCCAAGCTCAATAAAGGGTGTGGAAGCAGGCATGCTGACTAAGTCAATTAAGATGGCAATGCCTACTAATAGGAATATATTGAGTTTTCTCCCAACTATATAAAGAACGATCCCCCAAAAAGCTGCCCAGCCTAATACAACATCAAAAGGTACACCTAATACCAGTAGCTCATCTGTATTGAATTTCCACCATCCAAAAAATACGGCAATATTATTGGCTAATACTAGGCTGGGAATATTCCACATAAAGCCGAGGAAAGCTGATGTAGCTTGCCGCTTTGATATATCGAGAAATAGAAATAGTCCTCCGGCCAGTAAAAATGGGAATAGTAGTAATACATTCCGAATGAGTTCGGAATTAATATTTAGGGTTTGCAACATGTTGAATTAATGTTTCTGCAGTGAGTCTTGCAGCGTAGTACTGTAACGGGCCAAAATACCATATAGGATCAAGCTTGCGCTCATAACCTAGCTTCCAGGTGACACGAGTCTGGTGGTTGCCAATAGGCTCTATGGTTAGTTCCGATTTTTCCCAGTCCAAATAGTTGCTAATATAGCTGGTGTCTTGGGTTGGGTAAAAGACAAAATGCATATCGGATAATTTGTTTACTTCAAAAGAAGCAGTGCCGTAGTGTGAATTCCAAAACACCCATTTCTTGTATTCAAAATCAACATTGATCGTTGACCCGGTTTCGAGTTTCCAGTTCGAAATATTGTTAGGTTTAGGGAAAATGCTGATGAAGCTAGGTGTTGTATCTTTAAATGAAGGCTGTTGATTGATTTTTTGAAGAATAGCGATGGCTGGTGCGTTGATCACTACACTTTGAGATACTTCGTTATATCGATTAAATGTAGTTTCAGGAAACACTCCTTCCATCGATAATAAAACAAATAATCCTATGACAAGAGAGCTTTGAATTTTGTTAGTGTCTTTCTGTTTTCTGGTTCGATCTATATACCCCGTCACAATGAAACCAATAACGTACAAAATTGGAGATGCCATCAGGACACATATAAACCCTTCTTGAAATAGTGGTAATGACATAAGTATCGCGATAGTCATCCCTTTTGCGAACATACCAGAAACAGACTGTGCTTTAGGCATTAAAGCGAGGCTCACGGCTAGCAGTGTGGGTAGTCCGACATAGAGCGCAGCAGAGTTGTGCAAGGAATGTTGTTTCAGCATATGAAAAAGCAATGATGCTAGCCCAACAAAAACTATAAGAAAGGCTAAGATCCACTGATTGGAGTCGATTTTTTTAAAATTGGCCATTGTTTCCCCCGGTAATCGCAGCGCTAGCAGTATCTATATCGATTGGTATTGATCACTTCTTGCTATATTTTATACGACAATTATTATACTATTTAGCTTATTATGCAGCTAGATAATTAGCTTATTAGCTAAATGTAGAAATGTCAATAAATAAAGTGTTTCAAGCGCTAGCCTCAGCACCTCGGCGGCGAATATTAAATTATTTGTCCAATACAAGCATGACGGCTGGCGAGATCGCTGAGCGCTTTGATATGAGTAAGCCTTCTCTTTCTAAACATTTGAATATTCTTGAAGAAGCTGGGTTGGTGACTAGGGAAAAAATTGGCCAATATGTTCACTATAGTCTCGTCGAGGAAAGCCTGATTAATACAGTTTATGATTACGTTTCTGAGGTTTGTCCTAAAGGAAAAATACTCAAACGCGAAAGCGCAGCTAAATCTAAGGCAAGCAAAGGGAAGTAAGTTGGTGGGCCCAGTAGGACTCGAACCTACGACCAAGGGATTATGAGTCCCCTGCTCTAACCAACTGAGCTATGGGCCCGTAAGCGGGGGCTTCAGGGCGGCGTTGTTTAAGAGCTGCCGCTTTGAGGATTGCCGTCACTGTCGAGGAAGCTGCGCAGGCGCTCGGAACGCGTGGGGTGACGCAGTTTACGCAGGGCTTTGGCTTCGATCTGACGAATACGTTCACGTGTCACATCAAATTGTTTGCCGACTTCTTCCAAGGTGTGGTCGGTGTTCATGCCGATACCAAAACGCATACGTAGAACTTTTGCCTCACGGGCGGTAAGACTTTCTAGCACGTTTTGAGTTTGTTCGCGCAGGCCTTCGAAGGTGGCGGCTTCTGGTGGCGATATGACATTACCGTCTTCAATAAAATCACCGAGGTGGGAGTCTTCGTCATCACCAATCGGCGTTTCCATTGAGATGGGTTCTTTGGCAATCTTAAGCACTTTACGCACCTTGTCTTCAGGCATTTCCATGCATTCAGCCAGTTCTTCGGGTGTCGCTTCGCGGCCCATCTTTTGCAGCATCTGACGCGAGATACGATTGAGCTTGTTGATGGTTTCGATCATATGTACCGGGATACGAATGGTACGCGCTTGATCGGCAATCGAACGTGTGATCGCTTGGCGAATCCACCAGGTCGCATAGGTCGAGAATTTATAGCCACGGCGATATTCAAATTTATCGACGGCTTTCATTAGGCCGACATTACCTTCCTGAATCAGGTCAAGAAATTGCAGACCACGGTTGGTATATTTTTTGGCGATGGAGATAACGAGACGTAGGTTAGCCTCAATCATTTCTTTTTTTGCACGACGAGCCTTGGCGTCACCAATCGACATTTTGCGGTTGATGTCTTTGATTTCGTTGATGCTGATATCCCATTTTTTCTCAAGTTCAGCAAGCCCTGCTTGTTCGCTGTGAATCGCGTCTTTATGTTCTTTCAAAGCCTCTGAATACTTAGCACCAGAGGCAATTTCACGATCCAACCATTGGAGATCAGTTTCGTTATCAGGAAAGCTGGTAATAAACGCTTTGCGTGGCATGCGCGCTTCGTTAATACAGAGATTCATGATGCTGCGTTCATGTTTGCGAATGGTGTTGACCACTTCACGCAAGGCGACGATCAGGCGTTGAGATAATTTTGGTATAAGCTTTAAACGCTTAAAGCAATCATCAAGCTTCTCGATCGCGTTGACAGTAGTTTTGTGATCCCTACCATTTTTGCTGCGTGATTTTTGTACTTTATCAAACAACTTACCTAGTTTGGCAAAGTGCTCCGCAGCTTGTTCTGGGTCAGGGCCGGTATCTTTTTCTTCTTCATCGTCATCTTTTTTGTCCTCGGCTGTGCGTGCAGCTGCGGGTTTTGGGATGGCTTCAGTATCCAGGTCTTCATCGGTCAGAAAGCTGACGATGATGTCTGTTAGGCGTTTCTCTTCGTTTTTGAAGAGCGCGTAGTCATTTAACAGGGTTTGAATAGTTGCTGGAAAAGTCGCTAGCGCTGACATCATTTGCGACAAACCGGCCTCGATGCGTTTGGCGATACGAATTTCACCTTGTCGTGTGAGTAGCTCGACAGTACCCATTTCGCGCATATACATACGCACTGGGTCGGTAGTGCGACCAAAATCGCTATCGACAATAGCCAAGGCGGCAGCGGCTTCATCGACACTATCTTCATCAACAGCATCTTTTTTCATAATGAGGC
>CAZDMX010000110.1:0-7170 GCA_964506085.1 uncultured Thiothrix sp.
GAAACCAATATGCAGCAGCCCATGCTAACGGGATCATAAGAGCATCATGGCCAAACGCTAAAAATCTCAGTTTTGAAAATATTAACTTACTCACGAATTTCAACATTCCCTAACTATAATATATTCATACTAATAATTATGTCCTTTAAAGAGCCTCTGATTAACTTGATAAAGCGGATAGAGGCAAGACGTAGTCGGGAGAGAAAGCGTAGCTTACACGGAGTTTAGCGCTACGTGCCTCCGCATTTCCAGGTACCCTTGGGGTATGAGCCCGACTGCAACGTAGTATACGCCGCTTCAGTAGATTAATCAGAGGCTCCTAGTCTTCACAGGCTTAAGATTCAATAATGCTGCCTAGCTAGAAAATCTTCAGCAGTTTTTCTTAATGCCTCATCTACGCTCAGGGGTGGCGCCCAATCCAGTAGTTTCTTTGTTTTACCAATATCAATTTGTAATGAACCAAGCAGCCGGTCAGCAACATCACCTTTACCTGTAAACCTTGCAAGAAACTGCAAAAACCAAGTCGGCATAGGAAATAAATGCGGCTCCTTACCCAGTGCCACAGCCATACGTTGTAATAACTCTGTAGTAGATAAATCTTCGTCATCACTTGCCAAAAAAGTCTGCTTAGCGGCGGCTGGATGATCCACACAGGTAACAATCAAATCCACTAAATTATCCAGCGCTATTATACTGCGTTTATTATGAATAGACCCAAAAGGCAAAGGCACTCCTCGATATAACCAACGCATCATACTTAAAAAGTTAGCCTTTACTCCAGGCCCATAGACTAGAGGCGGACGAATAATAACCACCTCTAAACCAGTTTGATCGGAAACCTCATGTAGCGCTTGCTCGGCCTCCCATTTTGACTGGGCATATGCATTCTGCGGACAAGGGTGATCAAATGGTGTGAATGCACCGCGCGCCTTATCTAAATACGTTACCTCACCATTGACCTTAATGGAGCTAATATAGATAAATCTGCGTACTCCAAATTGGCCTGCTTGTTCTGCTAGCCGTCGAGTACCCGCAACGTTTACATTACGAAAAGCCGTTAAAGGATCAGTTGCTTTTTCATCCATCACATGAACTCTGGCGGCGGTGTGAACAACTGTATCTACCCCTTCCAGAGCCGGCCACCAACTAGTGCTTGGACCTATATCACCCACTGCCACATTATGACCGTTAGTTGCTGATCTAACCGTCCCTCGAATAGCGCACTGTCTTTTTTTTAACGCCGCCAGAACAGCGCTACCGACAAAGCCATTAGCACCTGTAATCAGTTTCATTTGGGCCTACGAAGATATTCCATTAATTTAGCCGGTACTTTCAGCAATACGCGAGGAAGGCTAGTCTTAATCCCATTGGCTCGACATGCCCGAACTATTTCTTTATTAAGGATCCAACTACTTTTCAAACTACTGCTACTAACTCCGCCTACACGCATCTTGATGACAACAACCGGCAAATATGTGTAGCTAGCACCCGCAGTATGGAGTAGCCGTGCAACCATCTCAAAATCCGCAGCAATACGGTAATCCAGCGAAAAACCACCATAGGTTGCATATAGCTCCCGCTTTACCATAAATGTTGGATGAGCGGGCATCCAGCCATAACACAGCCGCTCTGTGTGAAAGGTACTGGAATCGTAGTAACGTACAATTCGCATTGTATCTCTTGCATCTACAGTGACTAGATCAGCATAAACCGTATCTGACCCTGCATCTTCCATGCATTCAATTAACTGCCTAACCGACGAATCATCAGCATAAAAGTCATCGGAGTTTAGCAGACCTACCACATCGCCAGTCGCAGCCCGAATGCCTTTGTTCATCGCATCATAGATCCCCTTGTCCGGCTCGGAGATCACAACATCGATTTTATCTTGATATTCATGAACGATCTCCATCGTTCCATCTTTCGATGCACCATCTACAATAATGTACTCGATATTCGGGTAATCCTGTGTAAGAACAGATTCTATCGTGTCTCGTATAGTCGCAGCACTGTTATAACAGACTGTGATAATACTGATTTTTTTTGCCCGGCAGTTGGGAGTAACCGCCTTACAATCACGGTAGACAACTTCAGACACCTTTCACTCTCATATCATAAACTGAGTCAGAACATTCACTATTCATTTTAAAATTTCATCGCAACTTAATTCCGACTGGCCAAAAAATATTCCTAACCCCTATTTTCATTTCCGCTTATAATAGCTTTCCAAGCTGATGCCATGTTAACGACAAGCGCCTTTAACTCCTCCAACTCTCAGCTTCATTCAAGAGAGTTACTATTTTTGTATCACTCAATAGGGATGTTTACGCTGAATGCGAAACGAAAGTTTTCTAAAACAGCGTATTGAAAAAATATGGGACACAGTAATATTTTGCCCCTAGATGTCAGGGGATAGCAAAATTTTTGAATAGGCCATCATGCATCAAGCATCGCTACGAAGCTAAGAGCGAACTTCTTCACTCTTTCTTGTGATGCTTCAATCTCAGTCTTTTCCCTCATTTGACGCGATAGATCCGGCAATATCTGCTGCTCGGCCATCAAAGCAGCAAGTTGCTCAGCCGAGTCAACACTGAAGAAACCAGCACAATGCTCGGCTTGTTCTCGATGTACAGGCAGATCGGACAATAACATGGGAACTCCAAGCGACTTCGCTTCTTCCACAGTTGTACTCCATCCCTCGAATAATGAAGGGTTGATCAAGGCAACACAGGCACGCATTAACGCGCTCACGTGTTTACGTGGCACCATCCCAAGGCTACGAAAGTTTTTACCCAATGCTCGTGAAATTACCAGCGAATTAAGTGTCTCATAATAATTTGGATGTCGCGGATCCTCTGGCTTTCCGGTTGCAACCACAATCACATCTCGCCCTTCCCGCTTCAATATGCTCAATGCTTCAATAACTAAAGTATGGTTTTTATGCTTCCAAAACTGGTTAGGCATGTAAAAAAAGTGTTCGGGCAAGCCATACTCTCGCGCCACCTGCACCGGATCCTGTGCCAGGAATGTCGGGTGAGGAGAAACTGAAAATGGAACCACCGATGTTCTCTTTTTTGACGAAGGATAAAAGCGTTCACAGTCTTTTCTGGCATCTTCGCTACTCAGCATAATTTTCCTGCCAGACATTATCTGTGCTCTGAATCCAGCTTCACGCTTCCAATAACCTTTTCTATCAAAAAGACTCGGAAGATGTCGATGTTGGAAATCTGGAATCCATGCGATTACTGGTAGCGGAAACCGCCAACCATAAAACGTCGCCGCTTCGAATACCACGTCGACCGCGTGCGCGCTAAAACATTTTACCGCCGCATCATCAACACCAAACAGCACTGCCCTAGTCAAACGAGGCCGATTCTGTGCGGCATCAAAAACAGCCGATCTCACGATCTCTACGGCACTCAAATTGAGAAATGGTGCCACATCCTCTTCAACAACGTCGTTACCGATAAAAAGTAATGGGCTTACTCGGTCTGCAGCATGGGCATTAATTGCGCTGACTAAATTCAGTAAGTAATTATAACCTCCCGTCCATTGACGACCGCCAATCAGCGTAAATGCGATGCGTTTTTTGATGTTTGCCCTCGATGTTTTTTAAACCACTCTACGTATGACCGTATTCCAGTTTCAATATCAACCTGCGAGCAGAACCCCAAGTCTTTCACGCGCCTATTATCAGACAAGAGGCTAAATGGGTCTCCTGGTCGCACATCACCGGAGAATTCAATTTTTGCTTTAGTCGGCCACGCTGCCGTAACAAAATCAGCGATCTGCTTTACTGTAGTCGGCACACTAGTTCCTCCATTGAGTAACAACGGTAGATCGCTCTGAACGGATGCTGAAAATTCAAGCAAGCGAACAACGTCACGTACATCAATCCAATCTCGGCGTTCCTCCCCTGTTCCACCAAGCCGAACGGTTCCTGTATTATCGGCGATTTTGCAACAGAGATCCCACAATAACTGTTTGTTCAGCCAGGGCCCGTAAACGGAGAACAAACGCACAATAACACTCTCCAAGCCAAAATTTTCAGCATAAGCATGACATAATTGCTCCATCATCATTTTATGATGACCATATGGAGAATAAGGTTTGGTAGCAGCAGATTCTGCTATTCTGCCATCATGCGCCGAACCATAAACTGCGGCACTAGACACCGCGATAATGCGACAAGCGGGGGCATGGACTCGAAGCCAATCCAGTAGTCGCGCCGTGGTTGAGACGGTACGGGAAAAGTCCTCAAGCGGATTCGCAAACGACCCGCCAACAGAGGAGCCACCAGCGAGATGAAAAACCCACTTTGGCTGCCCTGAAATAGAGTACAACGACTGCAGATTAGACGCGTTAATTTCCCCATTTACCCACGCTTTAACGCCCCACTGGGTGGCATCAAACGCTGGCCATACTCCATGTCCAATACCAAAGACCTGGTGCTGGTTGCTGGATAAATAATAAGCTAGATGTTTGCCGATAAACCCATGTGCACCGGTAATCCACACTGTTGTCATTATTGCCTTAGTCCATCATAGTCGTTGAGCTAACTAATAGATTCTTGCCACACTTCATGCCGTTTTCCTGCAAACAAATGAATATAACCTACCAGGGCGTTGATCAATAAGCGTTGCCATTCTTAAAGCAAGCGATAAAAGTGGCTGCCAACAAAACACTTGGTTCAATAGCGTAGTAAACTTAGTAGCTCCTCCAATACGACTGGCTAGCTCCTTGCGTAGACTTTCTCGAGTTTGCGGAAAATAATTAATCGGACTGCTCAATGGACTTAACTGCATCTCTATATGCAATCCAGCTGCCTTTAAAGCGTTTCGGTATTGACTCAGCAGAAACGCATTTTCACCCCCATATAAGCGATGCAGGGGATGATTTTCAAGAAATAAGGGGAGATCCTCGCTGCGCGATATCACATGTTCGCGAATAGCAATGCATAACCCACCTGGCCTGAGAACGCGTGCCATTTCACGACACGCTAGCCTCAGATCTTGCATATGATGTAACGCAGCTCGCGCAAATACGACATCAAATTCGCCATCCGCAAACGGTAGACGCTCAGAAAACTTCTCCTCCACTCGTATCGGAAGCCCTGTTTCCGCTGCCAGTGTACGAATCGCACCCGCTCCAACCAGGTCACTCGAATCTGGCTCAAGCGAAGTCACTGCAAAACCTTCCTGAGCCAGGGCATAACTCGCGATTCCTCGGCCAGCGCCCACATCCAGGGCACGGCCAGTATAGCCAAAAAGGCATTGTTTCACAGCTCTCCATTCGTCGCTACGATAATAACGATCAGCGGCTGCAAGCAATGGATCATCATAATAGCTGGCGAGAACCAGTTCCATCTGATCAGGTTGCTCGCGCAGCCAAACAACTGCTTCTTCCCATGAGGCATATGACTGATTAACGCTCATCAGGACGAAGCTCACGGATAACACGAGCAGGGTTACCTGCAACAATAACGTAAGGAGCAACATCACGCGTTACCACTGACCCTGCACCAATAATTGACCCTTTGCCAAGTGTAACGCCACGCAGAATGATCGAATTGGCTCCTATAAGGACGTCGGAACATACAGTAATCACTTTTTCACCTAGATCAACACCCTTAGGATGGCCAGATGTTGCAATCTTGCGAAACTGTTCGTGGCGTGCACTCGCACCTAATGGGTGAGTCAGACTATCAAATATATTCACGTTGTGGGAAATCAACACTCTATCTCCAATGTTGATTCTCTTCGCTGACCATATCCTCGCACCTTCACCAATGAAGCACCATTCACCAATTTCGATTTGTCCGTCATGTGCAAAAGTAAGCAGTTCACCTTGAACAAGAGAATTAGCGCCAATCTTTATGGTTTCACTTTTGCCGAATGCATTGCGAATGCGGGCCGTGTAGGAAAGTTTAGCCCCTTTCTCGAGGGAACATGTTGCACGCCCTAAAAACCGCTGTAACCAGTAATCCCAGTTCATGCGACAAGACGCATACAAACAACCCCGCGTGCACCCGCAGCAAAATCTGCATCGAACCCTGTTGCCTGATGAACATCATAAAATGTTGCATCGACAAGCTCAGAAGGGTTTACACAACGCCATCCATCAGGATAATAACCAAAATATTCAATCTCCTGACTTGATGGCTCAAACTCGTCTACAATCGCCTGAACCATCGATGCATTAAAAATTTGAAACCAGCCACGAACCTGAGCCTGCCCGTAAGGAACGGAGATAAAACACTCGCCACCCGTGCGTATAAGCCGGCGAAACTCTCGAACCGCAGCACGAAATCCCGCTGAATCATTTTCACGCTTGGAGCCATCAGCGGTATAAAGCATTGTATTGTCTAGCCCGATGTGTTCGATAGTGGATATACTGACTATCGTATCGAACACCTCTGACCGAAACTTAGATGCCCGCAGATCATCGAACACGTATGAAATTCCTCGGTGCCAGTAACAACGCTTCTCAGGTGCCAGAGTGCATATAGAGAGTTTAGTGTTTAATGGTAATCTACGAATAAGAAAATCATAATTAAGTACAGACCCAGCATCAAGCATGTCTCCTGATTTCTCAGTTAAACGCGAAAACACCCATGGATATTCTATAACTCTCTCATCGAGACGAAAACCATAACCTTCTGGCAGGCTTGAGTTTTCTAAAAACAATTTTTGGTCGATTGCCTTTGTTATTTGCCTCTTCTTTGCAGTGAAATATCCAGGCCGCCAGGGCTTACGCCTATTTATTACATAAATAGGGTATGCCAGAAAATCCAAGAACTGTTTTAATTTATAAATCATCTGTTTCGAAACAACAGTTAGTTAGAGGAAAACGTCTATCTAAAAAATAATTTATTGAACAACTCAACAATAAAATTGAGCTGCGTCTTAAGCCTAGGCACGAGACCCCTACCAACATTAGACATAAATTTTTTTACATATACGTAAACTTCACTATTAACGCATATATCTCCGGGCAATTCGAAATCACCTTCCAAATTACTGAAATTTGCATCCAACGAGCCCTTAGCTGAATGATGCCCATGCGTGCCGCTACCATCAAATCCAATATTTTTAATCAACGATGCTGGTGGGTATAATACTAATCCATTATTGTTAAAGACACTCCAATACCAACGTATCGCCCAAGAAT
>CAZDMX010000111.1:0-7043 GCA_964506085.1 uncultured Thiothrix sp.
ATTTGCAAGCTTTGCAGCATCACGGGTGGCTTCGCGCTGGGCTTCGTCAAAATAGGCTGGAACGGTTAATACTACACCTGATAGATCATCACCCAGTGTCTTTTCTGCACGCTGCTTCAATACCTTTAGAATTTCTGCTGAGGCTTCAATCGCACTAATTTCTCCAGCAACTGTTTTTATTCTTGGAACTGAGGACTCTGTGTCCGCGAAATTATAAGGCAAATGCCCTGCCAATGTGGTTAAATCTTCAGTACCCCGCCCCATTAAACGCTTTACAGATGCTAAAGTATTCAGAGGGTCTTCTATGGCTTTGCTTTGAGCAGACCTACCTACTTCTATGATTTGACCAGACCCGCTTGGGTCTACACTATAGTGCACAATTGAAGGTAGCAGATGCTCACCTTCTGCATCCGGTAATGTGTCAGCAACACCGCTTCTAATCGTAGCAATTAAGGAATTGGTAGTACCCAAATCTATACCCGCTGCGAATCTATGCTGGTGCGGAGCGGTACTCATTCCTGGTTCTGAAATTTGCAGAAGTGCCATAGTTATTAAATAGTTATTAAATAGTTATTAAATATTTTTTTAGGGGTTATTTTATAAGGTGGAGGGAACCCACCAGCGAAAGCTAGAAATCATCCAGACGTTCTTCGATACTACGAATTTCACTAAATATACGTTCGCAAAAACGCAGTTTTAACACCGCTTGTTTGGCAACATCTAAATCGCCCTGATCGTAACTGGTTTGGAAATCCTTTACCACATCTAGCTTGCGCGAAGTAATCATCTTCCTTATCTGATCAAGTTCTTCAAAAGGGTCATCTGCACTCTCTGCGTCTTCAATTAAGCCACGCATCTCTAGTTGTTGCATTAAGAAACTCTGGTCGTTGGTCGTACCAGACTCGTCACTAAATTCAACGCCTTTTAGTGTCAACAGATAACGAGCGCGTAGCCGTTCGCTTAGCAACGTTTCATAAGCCTCATTCAGAAAACCCGTACTTTGAATCGCAATACGGCGCTCTTCATCCGTACCGTTTACAAATTTGTCGGGATGAACTTGAGCTTGGAGTTCTCTAAAGCTGGAGGCGAGCGCATCTCGATCAACTTCGTATTGAAGGGGTAAGCCAAAGACTTCAAAATAGTTTTTAGTGAGATCAACAGACATAATGGAGATATACTCAGGCTCTAGACTTAAACGGTGAAACTTTCACCACACCCGCAAGAATCTTTTTCATTGGGGTTGTTAAATTTGAAACCTTCGTTCAAGCCTTCCTTGGTATAATCCACTTCGGTGCCGTCAAGATAGACCAAGCTTTTTGCATCTATGATAACTTTCACATCATGCTCTTCAAAAACTTCATCTGTCTCATCAATTTTATCGGCAAATTCAATAACGTAACCCATTCCCGAACAACCCATTGTTTTTATACCAAGACGCAAACCTATTCCTTTACCGCGTTGGTCAAGAAATGTTTTTACCCGCTCGGCAGCTGCCTCTGTCATTGATATCGCCATGACCTATCTCTTATCGTATGCTTAGGACTCAGGAGTAAATAACTTACGGAACTTACTTTAATCCTGAGTCCTTAGCAGGATTACTGTTGTTTGCTTTTGAAATCATCAATAGCAGAGCGTATTGCATCTTCAGCTAATACTGAGCAATGTATTTTTACAGGTGGAAGTTCTAACTCTTCAGCAATGTCTGTGTTTTTAATATCAGAAGCTTCTTCTAGTGTCTTACCTTTAACCCATTCGGTTAGTAGGCTTGAGGAAGCAATCGCTGACCCACAACCATAAGTTTTGAATTTCGCATCTTTGATGACACCATCATCACCCACCTGAATTTGTAATCTCATTACATCGCCACAAGCTGGCGCACCCACCATCCCCGTGCCTACATTGGTATCGTCTTTATCAAACGTGCCCACATTACGCGGGTTCTCGTAGTGATCTACTACTTTATTACTATATGCCATGATGTTATTCCTCTAAATTTTTGATCGACCAGCTCTGTTTCATCTATAGATGAATATAGGGCTGAAAAGTTATTTAACTAGTGGGCCGCCCATTCGACCTGACTCAAATCTATACCGTCTTTAAACATATCCCACAGTGGGGATAAGTCTCTTAATTTTTCTACTGCATCGCGTGTTTTGTCTATCGCATAATCCACTTCTTCAGCAGTTGTATAGCGACCAATGGTGAAACGCAATGAGCTATGTGCTAATTCGTCGTCACGACCTATCGCACGAAGTACATAGCTTGGCTCTAAGCTAGAACTCGTACAGGCTGAGCCTGATGAAACCGCTAGTTCTTTAACAGCCATCATTAAGCTCTCACCTTCTACATAGTTAAAGCTTATGTTGAGATTGCCTGCTACACGTCGTTCTAAATCACCATTGACATAGACTTCTTCCATGTCTTTAAAACCTTCATAAAGGCGTGTACGCAAGGTCAAAAGACGGGCATTTTCCGCAACCATTCCTTCTTTTGCGATACGGAAGGCTTCACCCATACCAACGATTTGATGGGTAGGTAGTGTTCCAGAACGCATACCGCGTTCGTGTCCACCGCCATGCATTTCTGCTTCAATTCTTACTCGTGGCTTACGTTGTACGTATAACGCACCAATGCCTTTAGGCCCATAGATTTTATGTGCTGAGAAACTCATTAAGTCTACTTTTAGCTCAGCTAGATCAATGGGCACTTTGCCAGCACTTTGTGCTGCATCTACGTGGAAAATAATTCGTTTATTACGACAGATTTCACCAATTGCAGCGATATCCTGAATCACACCGATTTCATTATTGACATGCATAATAGAAACAATAGTGGTGTCGTCACGAATCGCATCTTCTAATGTTTTTATATCTAACAATCCATCATCTTTAGGATCAAGATAGGTCACTTCATAGCCTTCTCGCTCTAGCTGACGACAAGTATCTAGTACGGCTTTATGCTCAGTCTTCATGGTAATAATGTGTTTACCACGGCGCTTATTAAAATGCGCAGCTCCCTTGATAGCAAGGTTGTCTGATTCCGTTGCACCACTAGTCCACACGATTTCTCGTGGATCTGCGTTTACCAAATCTGCTACTTGTTGGCGGGCATCATCTACCGCATCACCAGACTCCCAACCAAACTGATGGCTGTTCGAGGCAGGATTGCCATAAATACCGTCTTTGGTAAGGTATTGTGTCATTTTTTCTGCGACCCGCTCATCAACTGGGGTGGTTGCAGAATAATCAAAATAAATTGGGGTTTTAATGCTCATTCGTTTCTTTGCCTTAATACTTAAATACTTTATCTATACTGAGAATCTAATACCGGAACCTAATACTGAGAGAATATTTCAAAGATTAGTGGTAATAATGGGTTGTTCGCGTTTTTGCTCTTGTTGTTTATCCTGAAGCATAGCGACCGATAAAACATCGCCACGCTCTTTCATATCTTGCAGCGAGATATCAGATAAAAAACCCTGAATCTGCTTACTTAAATCCATCCACAGATCATGAGTTAAACAACGCTTATCCTTACCCTCACAATTACGCTCACCACGGCAACGAGTTACATCTACATTTTCATCAACCGCTGCAATAATATCTGATATTGAAACATCCTGAGGATCACGACCTAGACGATAACCACCACCAGGTCCACGCATGCTTTCAACCAGATTATTTCTGCGCAGCTTGGAAAATAACTGTTCTAAATAAGACAGCGATATTTCCTGACGATCCGATATTTCAGCTAAAGATACCGGACCATCATCACCATGCAAAGAAAGATCCAGCATGGCAGTCACTGCGTATCGACCTTTTGTGGTCAGCTTCATAATTAGACTCTCAGATTTAATTTAAGCGCATAGTAGAATACTTGACTAAAATGATCAAGTATTCACAATGGTATAGGGGGATTTAGTTTTTGGTCTGCTTTTTATCTTTTTCTGTGCCACCAAAACACTCAGTTTCTATGGATGGCAATGGCTCATCTTCAAGCTCACCACCCAAGCTTGTCACCTGTTCGCACAAGTCTTCTATACGTTCATCCATCAGATGAATATGATCAAGTATTCGGTTCATCGTATTGGCAACGGGGTCAGGCATGTCTTCTGCGGAACCATAAGCATCAAAACCCATTTTCTCAGCAATCTCATGGCGTTTAGCTTCTTGACGGGTTCGCCTTACTACTTCTCTTCCTGGCACACCTATAACCGTTGTTTCTTCGGGAACATCCTTAACCACTACGGCATTTGAACCAATACGAGCATTCTCTCCAATGATAATTGGGCCAAGAATCTTTGCACCCGCACCTACGACTACATTATTTTCTAAAGTAGGATGACGCTTGCCTTCGTGCCATGACGTGCCACCTAAAGTCACGCCATGATACAACGTACAATCATCGCCAATTTCAGCCGTCTCACCGATCACTACACCCATACCATGGTCGATAAAGAAACGCCGACCTATCACCGCACCGGGATGGATTTCAATGCCAGTGAAGAAACGAGAGATCGTTGATACCATGCGCGCCAGCCATTTTAGTTTATGTCGCCACAATGCATGACCTAGCCGATGAAATATAATGGCGTGTACGCCTGGATATGTTGTTAAAATTTCAAAAATATTACGCGCAGCAGGGTCTCGATCAAATACACAATTCACATCTTCACGGATATGTTCAAACATATAAAAGTCCCCAAAATGACAGCAAAGCTAGATCAACGGCTTGCGTGCCACGTTAGATTCAATAGCTGCTTTGGAAATAGCCTGTGGAATCGTATCCTTTAGACGTGGGTCTAATGGCTTGGGAATAATATAATCCACTCCAAATTCCAAACTGTCTAACTGATACGCCTCCAATACACTCTTCGGCACAGGCTTATGTGTCAATTCTGCTAATGCATGAACCGCCGCCATTTGCATGGCTTGATTGATTTCTGTTGCATGCACATCTAACGCTCCCCTAAAAATAAAAGGGAAGCCCAAAACATTGTTTACCTGATTCGGAAAATCACTTCGGCCGGTAGCCATAATAAGATCAGGCCTTGCTTCGTTAGCTAGACGAGGAGCAATTTCTGGATCAGGATTGGAAAGCGCAAACACAATAGGCTTCTTTGCCATTTTCATTAATGATGCTTCACTGAGCAAATCAGGCCCGGAAACACCGATAAACACATCAGCATCCGTACAAGCATCATCTAGGGTACGTTGATCTGTTTTAAAAGCAAATGCTTGCTTATACTCATTCAAATCATCTCGACCATCATGGATGACACCGTTGCGATCGAGCATATAGATATTTTTTGCTGATGCACCCAGTGCGATCAGGAGATTCATCGAAGCAATTCCCGCTGCACCTGCTCCGAGACAGACGATTTTCACCTTTGCCAGCTTCTTACCTTGAATTTTTAATGCGTTGATAAGACCCGCAGCAATAATAATCGCCGTGCCATGCTGATCATCATGGAAAACAGGAATATCCAGTTTTTCCTGTAGTCGACGTTCAATTTCAAAACACGCAGGAGCTGCTATATCTTCCAGATTGATACCGCCAAACGTACATGCTATGTTCTCTACGGTTTTAATAAAATCATCGATATCCGTTGTCGTGACTTCAATATCAAAGACGTCAATATCTGCAAATTTTTTGAATAAAACAGCCTTACCTTCCATAACAGGTTTTCCTGCCAACGCCCCTACATTACCCAGCCCAAGAACTGCGGTGCCATTGGTAATAACACCCACCAGATTACTTTTTGCGGTATAGAGATAAGCAGTAGCAGGATCATGATGTATTTCCATAACTGGCTCAGCAACACCCGGCGTATAAGCCAGCGACAAATCATACTGAGTCTCGGTTGACTTGGTAATTGCTGTCGCTATTTTTCCAGGACGGGGTTCTGCGTGATACTTTAAAGCGTCTTCTTTATAGGTATATGTCATAGGTATAGTGTTCTTATCTTTTATGAATATTAAAGTTAATGGAATTATTCTCAGCAGGCTGTCTAACACTAAGACTATCTGTAGGTTGAATCAGGATGCCATCCGATATTGACCGTAAGCCAGTTATTGAACTACCTTAATCAACTGCCCGGGACGAGGTTCACCCTTTGGGAATAGGCCGTTTAATAAACGTAATTTTTGCTCTGCGTATTTAGGAATACCTGATCTCCTAGCCAGTGAGGCAAAGGTATCGCCTGAACGCGCTGTAATAAGCTTAATCTGACCCGTTATTTTCTTGGTCTTATTAAATTTTAAACCAGAAATACGATTCAGATACCCACGACGATTATCAGGGCGGGTTCGTGCAGATTTGATTGAGTTAGCCGCGCCTACCACTTGCTGTAGACGCTTATCGTTGCTGGGGTGTGTCGCAAAAGTACCATGATAGGTTGGCGGCTGACGACCCTCTGAACGTGCTAAAAACTTACTAAAATCTTCTTGTGCTTTTAACACTTCAATCACTTTAATCATATTCTGAGGGTCATAACCCGCTCTAGCCAGATATTCTGCACCTAACTTATCGGATTGAAGCTCATGTTTTCGTCCAAAACCACGCACCGAGGCAGTAGCCAATGAACGAACGGCTTGTGCATTTCCTGTTTGTTTAGAAATCACAGCAGCAAGCACATTGGTTAACGTATCACGGGTTTGCTGTCTTGCGCTATGCCGGGCTGTGACATGACCGATTTCATGGGCAAGCACACCCGCTAATTCCGCTTCTGAATTTAGATAAGCCATTAGCCCTCTTGTGATATAGATATAACCGCCCGGTAACGCGAAAGCATTGATACTTGGATCATCAACCACCGTAAAATGGTAGCGGATATTATTGCGATGACTATGCCGAGCCAATGATTGACCAATTTGATTAACATACGCTTGTAATGCAGCATTGTTGTAGGGTTTGTATTGTTTCAACACTTGCTTATGTAACCCTGCACCCAGAGAAACTTCTTGCTTCTCAGACATCATTACAAATTCTTTATGACCACTCACCGGATTGACCGAACAACCGGACGTAAGTAATGCATAAAA
>CAZDMX010000112.1:0-7016 GCA_964506085.1 uncultured Thiothrix sp.
TTGGGTGGCACATGATGCCTGTTTTAGTGACCTGATGTCTATATCAAAACGCATTTTTGACAGCATTTTGTTTCGTCTTACTCTTTCAGAGTTGGAGAATATTTTGTGCTAAATTCATAGTTTCATCTGTATAGCGAGGTAAAGCAAACAATGATATCTAGAAAAACTATAAGTAAACTGTCAATCTGCGTCGTAGCATTAATGTTTAGTGGTTGTGGAGAAAAAGGTCAAACAACAAAGAATACTCAGGAAGTGCCTACAAGTTCTGCGAAGAAAATTAGTATAAACTCTGATAATTTTATGGCGATGCAGGTTGACACACTAAATAAAGCAAAAGATGTTGAACGGGTTTTGCTAGAAGCCTCCAAGAACCGTCTTAAGTCGATTGAATATTAGCAAGGATCAAAGCTTCAAGTTCTAAATAGTAGCGAAGACTCACTTCGGAATAGGGTTTGATAAGTATAAGATGAATATTGATAAAGCCTCAGGTTTGCTTAAACCTGCAACGTATACGCCTTCGCCAAACTGCGATGACCGTCCTGAAGGTGAGATGACCCTTGTAGTTATCCATAACATTAGTTTGCCGCCGGGCGAGTTTGCTAGCTCTTATATCACTCAGCTTTTTACTAATGAGTTAAATCCTGAAGACCACCCTTTTTTTAAGGAAATCTACGAGCTACGGGTTTCTAGCCATTTACTGGTAGATAGAGAAGGCGGGGTAACTCAATACGTGCCTTTTCATAAACGTGCCTGGCATGCGGGTGTTTCAACCTACTTGGGACGCTCGGTCTGTAATGATTTTTCAATTGGTATAGAGCTTGAGGGAACCGACGATACTGACTTTACAGAGCCGCAATATATGACTTTGGTTGAGATACTGAAAACGCTAGTGGCTACTTACCCCGAACTAGATATGCAACATATCACCGGACACGAACATATTGCTCCTGGTCGGAAAACCGATCCAGGAGCACATTTTGACTGGGATAGATTGGGACGTGAATGTCAGGCTGATTTACCGGCTAAGGCTAGGGATAATGCTGCCTGTAAATGATCGGTATGCAGCTCTATTTAGAGCGGAAAGTGATTCTACCTTTGCTTAGATCGTATGGAGTCAACTGCACGGTTACAGTATCTCCAGTCAATATACGAATGTAGTTTTTACGCATGCGTCCAGAGATATGGGCAGTAACAACATGTCCATTTTCAAGTTCTACGCGGAAAGTCGTGTTAGGAAGTGTTTCAGTAACAGTTCCTTCCATTTCAATGTGGTCTTCTTTTGCCATATAAGGTCTAATCTTCTAAATATTCAGAGCGGGGTATTATCCACTGATAATACGGAAAAACAAGTGTTAATTGTTTGAGCGCTTTATCCGCAGGTGTTTTGTCGGTATGATTCACATCATTTTGCTGTTGTGACTAATACGTTGTTAACTTATATAGCTATAAATAATCTTTTTTCAAGGAGCTGAAATGGCATTAGCTGGTATTTTTCCCGGTCAAGGGTCGCAAGCTGTTGGTATGCTTGCTGATTTGTCATATTCTTTCCCACTTATTCAGCACACTTTTCAGGAAGCATCAGATGTGTTGGGTTTCGATCTGTGGAAGCTTACTCAGGATGGGCCTGAAACTGATCTTAATAAAACGGTAAATACGCAACCCGCGATGTTAAGTGCGGGTGTTGCTGTTTGGCGAGTCTGGTTAGAGCAGGGTGGTTGTCAGCCTTTGGGATTGGCAGGTCATAGCTTGGGAGAATATAGTGCTTTGGTTGCAAGTGGTGCGCTAGACTTTACCGATGCCGTGGCTTTAGTGAAAAATCGTGCTGAATTTATGCAGCAAGCTGTACCCGAAGGTGTTGGAGCTATGGCGGCTATTCTTGGTCTTGATGATGAGTTGGTCATTAAGGCTTGTACTGATGCTAGTGGCGGCGAGGGTGGTCATGAAGAAGGTGGTCATGAAATAGTACAGGCAGTAAACTTCAATTCTCCTGGGCAAGTCGTGATAGCAGGTAATAAAGATGCCGTGGCGCGAGCTATGGAATTGACATCTGAAGCGGGTGCAAAGCGAGCTATAGCGTTGCCCGTAAGTGTTCCATCACACTGTGATTTAATGAAACCTGCGGCAGCGAAATTAACCGAAAAATTAACAGATATTAAGTTGTCTGACACCATAATACCTGTACTACATAATGTTGATTCTGCTCTACGTGCTGATCCTGAAGGCATGAAACAAGCTTTGGAAGAACAGCTGCACATGCCCGTTAAATGGGTCGATACAATTATAAATTTAAGGAACAATTTTGCTGTAGACTCTATGGTTGAATTTGGCCCCGGCAAAGTGCTTTTTGGTTTAAATCGCCGAATTGATCGTAAAATAAAAACACTTTGTGTGCATGATTCTGCGTCGTTAGATAAAGCACTACAATTATGCGGTGATTAGCGAGCAATAAACAGGCAGCCAGCAAAAGGAAAACTTCATGAGTAATGATTTGAATTTAGATGGAAAAGTAGCGCTGGTAACGGGGGCGAGTCGAGGTATCGGTCGCGCGATAGCCGAGGCTCTAGGCAAATCAGGCGCAACCGTTGTAGGTACAGCGACATCGGATAACGGCGCACAGGCTATTTCTGATTTCTTTACTGAACAAGGTATCAATGGCAAAGGCATGAAACTGGATGTAGGGGACTCTGATTCAGTGAGTACCGTTATCAAAACTATAACCGATGAATATAAGGCTATTGGTATATTGGTTAATAATGCGGGTATTACGCGTGATAATTTATTAATGCGCATGAAAGATGATGAATGGGATAGTATTATTAATACTAATCTCACTTCAGTTTATCGCACCTCAAAAGCTTGTATGCGTGGTATGATGAAAGCACGTCAGGGACGAATCATATCCATATCATCCGTTGTAGGTTCAAGTGGTAATGCTGGACAAACCAACTATGCTGCTGCAAAAGCAGGTTTAGTTGGCTTCTCTAAATCATTGGCTCGCGAGATAGGATCACGTGGTATCACTGTGAATGTGGTTTCTCCAGGATTTATTGATACGGATATGACACGTGCCTTGCCTGATGAGCAACGCAATGCCTTACAAAAAGAAATTCCGCTGAATCGTTTGGGACAAGCAGAAGAAATTGCTAGTGCCGTACTCTTTTTGGCTTCTGATATGGGAGCCTATATTACGGGTGAAACCATTCATGTAAATGGTGGCATGTATATGTCATAAATAGTCTCGGGCATATTCTAGTGTCCAAGAATTAGAAAGCTGGATTGAAAACGTAGTTTTAACTACAATAGCTCACAGAATTGCTGGCCTCGTGGGTTAAGAGTTTGCTGGCATAGGTCGCCAACCTGACCAAAACATATTTTATAACTTAAGGAAATTAAAAATGAGTGATATTGAAAGCCGCGTAAAAGCCATTGTTGCAGAGCAACTTGATGTAGATGTTAGTGAAGTTAAAACTGATTCATCTTTTGTTGATGATTTGGGTGCTGACTCTCTTGATACTGTTGAATTAGTAATGGCTTTAGAAGAAGAATTCGATGCTGAAATCCCTGATGATGAAGCTGAAAAAATCACTACAGTACAATTAGCTGTTGATTATATTAATAAATCAAAGGCATAAGGCCTCGCAGGCTACCTCTTCTCACCGTCGCGCAAGTAAGTAACTAGTGGCCGTTTGAGATTTAGAAGTAATTTGCAGTGATCTGCATATTGAATCCGTGATTATTCGATTGCGGTTTTACACGATGAGAGCGTTGCTGAGTGAAGCCATTATTTTTTTAGTGTTGTTTCGCGTTATTTTATTTAGTAAAGCTCTCACAAAAACAGAAGGTATAGAACATTGTCTAAGAGGCGCGTTGTAGTAACTGGATTGGGTATTGTTTCACCCGTTGGTTCTAAAATAGAAAAGGCTTGGAGTAATATTCTGGCAGGGAACAGTGGCATCAATGTTATCAGTGAAGACTTATTTGATACCTCTAATTTCAGCGTGAAGATTGCCGGCAATGTTGATGATTTTGCGATTGACGAATATATCAAACGCAAAGATCAGAAAAAAATGGATCCCTTTATTCACTATGGGATCGGCGCAGGTACCGATGCATTAGCGGATGCCAATTTTGAAGTGAACGAAGAAAATGCCCCACGTACGGGTGTTATTGTTGGCTCAGGAATTGGCGGCTTGGGTACGATAGAAAAAAACTATGGTATCTATCTGGAAAAAGGCCCAAGACGCATTTCTCCATTTTTTGTACCTAGTAGTATTGTTAATATGGTAGCGGGTAACCTGTCTATCATGCATGGCTTAAAAGGCCATAATATCTCCCCTGTTTCGGCTTGCGCTACAGCAACTCATAGTATTGGTGATGCAGCTCGTATGATCTCATACGGAGATGCTGATGCCTTCCTTTGTGGTGGTGCTGAAATGGGATCAACTCCACTTGGCATAGGTGGCTTTGCCGCTGCACGCGCTCTTTCTACCCGTAATGATGATCCTACAGCCGCTAGTCGTCCATGGGATAAAGACCGTGATGGTTTCGTTCTAGGAGATGGCTCTGGCGTCATTATGCTAGAAGAATATGAAACAGCAAAAGCCCGTGGTGCAGAAATATACTGTGAGCTAGTTGGCTTCGGAATGAGTAGTGATGCTTATCATATGACATCGCCTTCTACCGATGGTGAAGGTGCTGCACGTTGTATGCAGCACGCTTTGAATGATGCAGGGCTTAATGCTGAAGATATTGATTATATCAACGCACATGGAACATCAACACCTGCGGGTGATGTGGCAGAAACCATTGCGATGAAACGTGCACTAGGTGATCATGCCAAGAAAGTGGCTATTAGTTCTACTAAATCTATGACTGGGCATTTACTAGGTGCTGCTGGTGGAATAGAAGCGATCTTCTCTATACTAGCTATACGTGATCAGGTGTTACCACCCACGATTAATATAGAAAACCAAGATCCGGAATGTGATCTGGACTATGTGCCAAACACAGCCCGTGAAGCTAAAATTGATATTGCTATGAGCAACTCATTCGGTTTTGGTGGTACGAACGGAACATTGATATTCAAGAAAATCTAATGTTTACTACTGTAGCCTGTGTTTCGTTCCTCAACATAGGCTCATTGCCATTAAGTTAAGCGTTTCTTTTTGGTTTGTAGGGTCGAATTCATTCGACCAGAATAGTAAAAAAATCTTCACTGGTCGAATAAATTCGACCCTACAGGTTTAACGACCACTAACCAATATCATCCCGAAATCTTTAGGACGAGCATCACTGTTGCGTGCATTCCAGCTAATCCGTGCATCTCTTGCGCCGCCATCATCATCATCATTAACGATTACATCCATACTCATTTTATCTGCAATTTTGGGTGATAGTCCGAGCATTTTCCAGCTTATTTCTGCGCGCAGTTCATAACCGTCATATTTCTTTTCTGTTTCAAATGGAATATCCAGTTCCAGTCCATCAGGATTTTTCTTGCTATAAAAGACTTTTGCTTTATCTCTGGAAAAAACGATATGAAAGTCATTCTTCTTATCAAAAGCATCGCCTCTACTGTTATCTCCATCAATAAAAAATTCAATAGAATCATCATCTCTTGGATCAGTTGAGTCAGAGATTATTTCCTTGTCATAAACTTTCACGCTCAAATAGATATTCTCATCATCCCATTTCACCTGCCATTTTCCAGAAATATCACGTTTATCCCACGTTTCACCTTCTAGCAATATATTTAAGGCTTGGGGATTGACGAACTTATAAAAATTTTTGGGGTCGCCTTTAGCCGGTCTAATAACAATTCTAGGTTTGTTCGCTGGTGTGGTTTGCAAATAATGAGCGACTTTAGAAGCAGCAGGTTTTTGTTTACTTGATGTCCAATCCCACCAGCGTTGATTTTCATTAATAAATTTCAGCGAGGCTACAAGTTTTGGGGCGCTCTCTGTATCTTGTCTAATATGTTCTTTTAAGCCCCAACAACCACTCCAGTTACAACTCCTTGGTGCACTAAAAGCCACAAACAAGTCAGCACCTAAGTTACGCCATTGATTGTATAACTCCATATAAAGATCAGTCATACGTGGGTCGCGGTTAGCAGCAAAGAACAGAGGGTTAGGGTGTTGTGTATAGTCTTTAGCCGCCCAATCGACTAACCCCTGACCACCCTCATAGGCTATTAACCTGACACCAAAGGTTTGTGCCAACTGAGTCTGTTTTTTTATCTCATCAATAATTTTGGGTAAAGAGCGGTAGGATTTCTTATCCGTCAGTAAATGAAAAATATCATCAACCGTTTTTGAAGCACGGAAGCCCCGTAAATTACCACCTACATAAGGTGCAATAGCCAGAGCATCGACAGATTCGTAGGTGTTGTTATAGGCTAAGATAGTGCCACTGATATCAGGTCGTGTGTCCCAACCGCCAATGATACGAACCACTGGATCACTCTTTCCATGAACCTCTTGCCATATATTAAAAAACTCAACGGAGCGTTTAGCATAATATTTATAGCCCGCTTGTAGCGCATCTTGATCCAGCTTCTGTGCTATACCCATCTTTTGCATATGTTCGTTATGCATAAAGTTGGAATTCCATGCCTCATTGGTATATTCAATATGGGGTGTTAATTCTGCTGACAAATGTTCCTTAACATAGCGTGCAAACTGGCGCATATAATCATCATCAGCAGCATGGGGTACGTTGAACCAAGGATCAGCTTTTAGACGATTAGCCAGTTCAATCTGGATTTCTATAGGTGCTCCGCGTGATCCATAAATACCGCCCCACGTGGCTTTGTCCATGGTGGTGCGTTGCTCCCATTGTTCGACCGGATTACGCGTAATACCCGACATAGGCATAAATCGTAGTACCCCAAAGTCCTTCATAAAATTCAGATAATCGGGGTTGAAAATAATAGCAGCATAGTAAGTTTTGAAGTCCAAATAATCCGAGCTACCACAAGACGTAGCATTGTTGACCTGCTTGAAGGGATCATCACT
>CAZDMX010000113.1:0-6961 GCA_964506085.1 uncultured Thiothrix sp.
ATTAATACTACGATACCAATGTCAATATAGTTGATTGAATCCATTATCCTGATACTCCATTAATCATCAACTAGTTTCTAACCACTATACTGTTTTGCACAAATGGGTTCTTGAGATAACGGCGCTTCATTGAAGCTTGTTTCTTGATAGCCGTTGACTTACCAGAGTAACTACCTACACGTACACGATAGAGTGACTTGCCAGCACGTTTTGTTTTACTAACAAAAGCAGGATAGCCTTCCCGAGCCATTGTTGACTTCAGCTTATTTGCCTTGCTCGAACTAGAAGTCGCCAGTAATTGAACCACATACTTGTTACGCCCTGCAGGAGCGGCTGTAGACTTCTTTACTACCTTTTTCTTTGTTGGAGTAATAGCTCTCTTTTTGTTTGATGAAGATGTGTTTCGAGAGCTGGCTATTTTTTGAGATTTCGCGTTACTACGGCTACCTACCGCAGGAAGTTTCTTCTCGTTCACTAATTTATACTTTGTGCTCGGCTTTGCTGTTTTATTGGAGGACTGAGACTTGGCAGCCTGCTTATTAGCTGCTAGTTTTCGATCAATTGAAGGTCTAATCTCTCTCTTTCCCGGGGTGCGGAATTCAAAGTTTGCTGGCGTATTTTTAACACCTGCTGTTTTCGCACCAAAAATAGCCTGTCCAGAACCATCAACGACAACATTAGTTTTTGCTAGAGAAGGATTACCTGTTTTAGCATCAACATGTTTGTCTTTTCCATCGTCAAGACCTACTAATTTCTTGCCCGAATCAACCACTGTAGTCCCTGCCGCTTTAGCGCCATCCTTTGCCGCGCCAGCTCCATCTTTTACCGCACCTGCTGCATTTGCACCTGCGGCTACTACACCTGCACCTGCGGCTGAAACCGCAGCAACGGCTGCTGGTTTACCTGTTCCATTCCCGGCTGCGTTGCCGCTACCATCTGGGAATATCTGAATCGGTGATTTTGGTAATTCCATATTCACCACTTCTTTACGCTCGGGACCCTTACCTTTAAGTAAATACCCTAATAGTAAAGCAGCGACCAGTGCTAGCACCACTGCTCCTATTCCACGTCTAACTACTGCCTTTTCCATTTTAATATCTCCTATTCTATGAACTACTAACAATTTCTATACCATGTTGTTTACGATTTAGACATGGTCTGTTAGCGACTTTAAAAAAATAATAATGTTTATGTATGAGTATATTAGCACGTTTTCTTAAAAAATCACTTTAAATTGAGATAAAACCAAAAAAGAACCAAATACAATCACTTTATCGGCCTTTGTCAGCTCCTTTTTACAGTTTTTCCAAGCAACTTCTAGAGTATCAAAAGCATCTATGTAAATATCAGTTTCAAGGTCTGCATTCAGATAATCCGTATCTGCACCTATCTCAAGATTTTCACTATTGGCGTCACTATCTATACCCTTCATTTTTCTGACTAATTCCTTGGTCGGAATTCCTCGTGGATCATCAAGAGTAGAAACAAACCATCGGTCAATATAGGGTTTCATTACTTTAACGACCTGATTGATATCTTTATCATCTAACATTGAAAACAGTGCGTATGTCTTACCCTGAACTTTTTTCTGTTCTACCTTTTGACTTGGCATTTGACTTGGCATTTGACTTGGCGTTTGACTTGTCTTTTGAATAGCGATCTCAGCTAGCCACTTCGCCAATTGACTTGCGGCATGACCGTTATGCGCTACATCGAGTATGATATCAGGCTGTGTCTGCACCTGTTCCAGACGACCTAATAATTTGACTTGTCTTAAGCCAGCACGAATAGCAGCATCTGACACTTTCAGTTTATTGCGGAGTGCATATAAAGCAGAAATCGCCACAGCTGCATTGTTAAACTGAAAATCACCTTTTAAAGCAGGGAAAGGTAAATTTAGCCATTCGCAATCAGCCACGCGAAGATTCCAGTCTGTTTCTCCTACCTGCCAAGAAAAACCTTTACCCGTCTGGCTACCCTCCTGCTGATTTTTCCCTAGCCGATCTTCGCCTGCCTGATAAAGTATAGCTCCAATCTCTGTAGCCTGTTCGGAAATTGAACGCGGAGGTTTAGGATCACCTGAAATAACGGGTTTACCTCGACGCATAATGCCTGACTTTTCACGGCCAATATCTTCACGGTTATCACCCAGCCATTTAACATGATCTATACCAATACTGCTGATAATAGCCACATCGTTGTCCCATAGATTTACTGCATCTAGGCGACCACCCATGCCTACTTCCAGAATAGCGATTTGAATATTTTTTTGATGAAATATCCAGATAGCCGCTAAAGTAGCAAACTCAAAATAGGTAAGACTTATCTCTTCACCCTCTGTGTTATTTGTGCCATGGGCAGCACGAGCGCTGTCAATCGCTGCAAATGCCGCACAGATTAATGCGTCATCAGCCTCTTCAGCTACACTTTTATTAGAGCTATTGTTAGCACTATTACTAGAAAGCTTTATACGCTCGTTATAACGGTAAAGATAAGGACTCGTATAAGAACCTACACGATATCCGGCTTCCATCAGCATGGACTCCAACAAGGCAACCGTTGAGCCTTTACCATTAGTTCCTGCGACTGTAATAACGGTAAAAGGAAGCGTTAATAGTTGCAATCTCTGCGCAACTTCACGGATCCGGTTCAGCCCTAAATCAACAGATTTCCAGTGTAGTGATTCCTGCCATCCCAGCCATTTGTCAAGAGTATTAAATCTTGGGTTTTTCATAGCTTGCCATAGAGAGAACTAGGAATCAGATTTCTTACTTTTTGCACTATTGATCCGCTTAGCCCCCATTCCATCATCCCCGTCAGCACCATCATCCCCCTTAGCACCATCAACCCCGTCAACTAATATCTCAACGTCTTTTTCAGCGGCATCATCGGCATAATCGATACTGGTTGGGCGTGGTCGATGTTTCAAAATAGCTAGCAGGTCAGCAATTTCAGCACGTAGATCATTGCGACTAACGATCATGTCAATTGCCCCCTTTTCTAACAAGAATTCACTGCGTTGAAAGCCTTCTGGCAATGTTTCTCCAACAGTTTGTTCGATAACCCGTGGCCCCGCAAAACCTATTAATGCTTTTGGTTCAGCAATAATTACATCACCCAGCATGGCAAAGCTGGCCGAGACACCTCCCATAGTAGGATCGGTTAAGACCGAAACAAAAGGCAGGCCTGCTTCTGAAAGTCGCGTGAGCGCTGCGCTGGTTTTTGCCATCTGCATCAATGAAAACAACGCCTCTTGCATTCTGGCACCACCACTTTGAGAAAAAACAATATAGGGTATGTTTTCATTAATTGCTGCATTTACGCCTTGAACAAATCGCTCACCTACGACAGAACCCATAGATCCACCCATAAAGCGGAAGTCAAAAGCCGCTGCGACTAAGGGATTCCCATGCACGGTTCCACGCATTACGATCAGTGCATCTTTTTCTTTAGTGGCTTTTTGCGCCGCACTGATCCTGTCTTTATATTTCTTGCCATCCTTAAACTTGATGATGTCGATGGGGGTAACATTAGCCGCTATTTCTGTATGCTCGCCTTCATCCAGAAACACCCCAAGGCGTTGGCGCCCACCTATTCGCATATGATGTTCGCACTTAGGACAGACTTGCTTGTTGCGCTGTAGATCGTTCTTGTAGAGAACCTGATTACAAGATGGACACTGACTCCACAAACCTTCTGGTACCGAACCTTTTTTGCCAGTATCCTCCGTTCTGATACGTGACGGCAAAAGTTTTTCAAACCAGCTGATTACATCTTCCTGTTTCATAGCTTATCCATCCTTTTTTCATCCATACCTATTTATCCATGCCTGTTCTCATGCCAAGCAACAGCTTGCCAATATCTTGCAAAATCTTATCTGTATTCGTTGTGTTAGCTGCAATTTTCTTAACAATAGCACTGCCCACCACTACGGCATCTGCCACCTTCCCAACTGCACTGGCAGATTCCTTGTCCTTAATACCAAAGCCAACACCTAGAGGTAGCTCGGTAATACCTCTGATCAGCTGTAACTTTTTCTCAACTTCATCCACATCAAGGATGTTAGAACCTGTCACACCTTTTAGTGATACATAATACAGGAAGCCACTGCCATACTCAGCGATTTTACGTATTCTACTTTCGATGGTGGTTGGAGCAATGAGAAAAATACAATCCAGATCGTTAGCTCGCATATGACTAACGAATTCATCGCTTTCTTCAGGCGGTAAATCTACGGTTAACACGCCATCTACACCCGCTTCACTCGCAGCACTCGCAAATTTTTCATAACCCATTTTTTCGATAGGATTGAGATAACCCATTAAGATAACAGGCGTATCTGCATCTTTTTGACGAAACTCTTTTACCATATCAAACACTTTAAGCAAGCTGATATGTTGCGCCAAAGCCCGTTCCATACTTTGCTGAATGGTCGGCCCGTCTGCACTAGGGTCCGAAAACGGCACACCTAATTCAATTAAGTTAGCACCATTAGCCACCATATGATGCATTAATGGAACCGTCACTGATAAAGCAGGATCACCTGCTGCGATATAAGGTATCAACGCGGTGGTATTTTGCTGTTTTAAGGCTGCAAAACGATTGGCAATTCGGCTCATAGCTCAATCCCCTCTAATGCAGCAACGGTATTAATGTCCTTATCCCCTCTTCCCGACAAGTTAACAATAATCTGTTGATCTGCTGACATAGTGGGGGCAAGTTTCATGGCATATGCCAAAGCGTGGCTGCTTTCCAATGCAGGAATAATACCTTCAATCCGCGTCAAGGCATGAAACGCGGTTAGCGCCTCATCATCTGTGACAGCCACATAATTTGCGCGTCCAATATCTTTTAACCACGAATGTTCTGGCCCGACTCCTGGATAATCCAAACCTGCTGAAACAGAGTGTGTTTCTATGATTTGTCCATCCTCATCATCCATCAAGTAAGTTCGGTTGCCATGCAACACTCCCGGTTGGCCTTTGCATAACGGCGCTGCGTGTTGCCCTGTTTCCAAACCGTTGCCAGCGGCTTCTACACCGTAGATATCCACCGCTTCATCAGCGAGGAAAGGATGGAATAAGCCGATAGCGTTAGAGCCACCACCGACACAGGCAACCAGCGCATCCGGTAAACGTCCGCTCTGTTCTAGAATTTGTTCACGCGCTTCACGACCTATCACACATTGAAAATCCCGCACCATGACAGGATAAGGATGAGGGCCGGCGACCGTACCAATAATATAGAACGTGTTATCAACATTAGTCACCCAGTCACGCATTGCTTCATTAAGCGCATCTTTTAATGTCTTCGAGCCGGAAGTGACAGGAATGACTTCTGCCCCCAGTAATTTCATCCGATATACGTTAGGCGTTTGTCGGGCAATATCCACTTCACCCATATACACCACACATTCCAGCCCTAAACGTGCGGCTATAGTCGCTGATGCCACACCATGCTGCCCTGCTCCAGTTTCAGCGATGATCCGCGTTTTTCCCATATGCTTGGCTAGTAATGCCTGACCAATGGTATTATTAATTTTGTGTGCGCCGGTATGATTCAAGTCTTCCCGTTTAAGAAAAATCTGCGCCCCACCTAATTTCTTGCTCCATCGTTGGGCATGATAAAGCGGACTAGGACGACCCACATAGTGCCGCAGGTCATCATCAAACTCGGCTTGAAAGGAGGCATCATCTTTTAGTTCAAAATACGCATCCCGTAGCAGATCAATCGCCTCCATTAAGGTTTCGGCGGCAAAACAACCTCCGTGAATACCAAAATGCCCAGCCTTATCAGGAAATTCGTCCCAATTGATATCACTGAAGTTTTGACTTGAGTCGTTTGTTATATCACTTACATCACTTGTTGAACTAGACACTTCTTACCTCTTGCATGAATTTTTTGACTTTAGCTGCATCTTTAATTCCAGGTGCAGATTCTACTCCACTACTCACATCTACCGCGTAAACATCAGCCATTTGTAAAGCGCTCGCTACATTATCAGGGTTTAAGCCACCTGCCAAAATAATAGGCGCGGGATAATCTAGCGGAATACTCTGCCAATCAAAGCTATTACCTGAACCGCCGGCTTCACCGGGGGCATGACCATCAACTAAGAAACCTTTTGCATCGCTATATGAGTCTGCATAACTTTTAAAATCAAAAGACGGTTCTTCGCCCTTGTCTTCTTCATCTTCACCTTTCTTATAACCCATCGCCACTGCTTTTATATAAGCACGGGAAAAAGAAGCACAAAACTCCGGCGACTCATCACCATGAAATTGTAATAAATCACAAGCCACATCGGCAATGACTTCGTATACATAATCACTACTAGGGTTCATAAAAAGAGCCACAATTGAAACAAAAGGAGGGAGTGCCTCACATATTTCAACCGCTTGATCAATAGTTACATAGCGGGAACTTTTCTTATAAAAAACAAGTCCTATAGCATCAACACCTGAACTCGCTACTTGTAGTGCATCGGCAACAGATGTGATGCCGCAAATTTTTACTCTTGCCATTTGAATATTTCTCATTTATGCAGGGGGAGAAGCACTATGATAAACTGCTCCAAAATACAGACTGAGACTAACAATAAAATCACTATGAATACATACAAACTATTATCTATGAAGCTTTTATCTGGAAAAGTTTCTTTCAATAACACTCTAAAAACAACAATAGCGATCTTTTTTATAGCAAGCCTCCAGTCTGCTTATGCAGAACCCCACCAACACGGTGGTCGTTCTCATAACCACAACTTGCCTGCTCAGGGTTATGCTCATAAACATGGTAATGGTGCGCCAGGTAAAGCAACAGGACAAGCCAGAGCGAATCCTGGAAATAATAATAGCAAAGGCAAACCCCAGCCTCGCCCGGCAGCAGGTGGACAAGACCCAAATGTTCAACTAAGAAATGCCTATGCAAAAAAAGACTATAAAAAGGTATTTAGTATCGC
>CAZDMX010000114.1:0-285 GCA_964506085.1 uncultured Thiothrix sp.
TCATCAGTATAGTTACAGCTAAAGGGTAAGTCGGTATCTGTCACATGAGTAAATGTACTTGTATTTGCACTATCACAGTTGATGAAAAAGTCATAGCCCGTACCCATTGTTGGAATGATGAAATCATTTTCAATTGCTTGAACTTTCATGATGAACGGGTTTGATACATCAGGTGGAACTACTGTAATCAAAACACTATCTAACGAAGAAGCCCCGTTGCTATCGGTTACGATAAGAGCAAATGTAAATGGTGTTGAAGAAGTCACCGTTGGAGCAGTAAAGGTT
>CAZDMX010000114.1:317-6947 GCA_964506085.1 uncultured Thiothrix sp.
TATTCCTACGGGTGCAGTCCAAGAAAAGAGTGAGACGGTTCCATCTTCTGGGTCTGATGACCCTGAGCCATTGAAGGTCACTTCTGTCCCAGAAACAACGGTTTGGTTAACCCCTGCATCAGCCACTGGTGCTTGGTTAGGCGGATTGACCGTAATCACTAAGCTATCTGCAATAGAAGCAAGCCCTTGACTATCGGTCACGACAAGAGTGAATGTAAAATCAGTGGGAACAGACACCGTCGGTGTAGTAAAGGTGGGGGTAGTATTTGAGTAACTGCTTAGAGCTATGCTTACAGGTGCTGTCCATGTAAAGAGAGCGACTACATCATCTTCCAAGTCTGAGCCTGAGCCACTTAATGTTATTGATGTGTTGGAATTTACGGTTCTATCATTACCTGCATTGGCAACAGGTGATTGATTTGGCAATGGCTTAACGGTTATCACTACACCGTCGGTAGTTGAGGAAAGTCCAAGGTTATCCGTTACTACCAATGTAAATGTGAAGGTAGTGGTAGAAGTCACGGTTGGTGCTGTAAAGGTTGGACTAACAACCGTACTAGTACTTAGTGTTACGCCACTGGGCGCAGTCCAAGCATAAGTTATTTGACTTTCAGGGTCAGTACTACCAGAAGCTTGTAATGTGACCTCATTTCCAGAAGTCACTGTTTGATTCACACCTGCATTGGCGGTTGGAGCCTGATTGTTAACGGTAATATTTACAGTAGCCGTATTAGATACGTCAGTTCCATCACTCACTTCATAGGTAAATACATCAGAGCCGATATAGTCGGTATGAGGTGCGTAGACTAAGTTAGGTATTATTCCAGATAAACTCCCATGAGCAGGGTTACTTGTCTTCGTAAAACTTAATACATCATCATTTCCATCAGAACCTGTGAGTGTAATGGATATGCTTGTATTAGAGTTAGTTGTCACTGCTTTAGGGTCAGCTTGTGGTTGAATGTTAACAAATAAAACAGATATAGGGACAGTTGCTACAGCAGACTCTAAACCGCCCGAATCTCTGACGAGGAAGGTAAAACTGTCATCTCCTGAAAAAGCAGAATAAGGCTTATAAGTCAGGTTGGGGGGTGATCCTGCCAACTCACCGTTGTCAACAGTGACGGCATTTCCATCTACAAATAAACCTCCATTAACTGGAGCTGTGACCAATTCATAAGTGATTGGATCTCCATCAGGATCATTTCCCTGCAATGTAATAGCAAGCTCGGTATCCTGGTTGGTGGTTAGTGTGGCAGATGGGGGGATGGCATTAGGGTTGTCATTAACCGACAGGATATTAATAGTGACCGTTGCCGTATCAGAAATACCACCTTGACTATCGCTTACTTGATATCTGAAAGCGTCTGACCCAAAGAAGTTGTTATCCGGTGTGTATTGTATTTCTGCTGCTGAGACAATACTCAATAGCCCATTATTTGCTTGAGTAACTAGGCTAAAAGTTAACTCGCTAAGGTCATTATCAACATCAGACCATCCTGTGAGTATCGCAGTTGTCGCTGTATTTTCATTCGTGCTGATTATCTGGTTGCCTAGCACAACAGGCGTGTCATTAACCGCATCAATGGTAATATCGACTCTGGCAGTTGCTGAAGTACTAGAAGCATCGCTTACTGTAAAATCAAAGTAGTCTGTTCCAGAGAAATTCTCATCGGGTGTATACGTTAGAGTGGGAGGGTTACCTTCCAAGGTTCCATGTTCTAGTAGGATAGGAGTTGCACCTGCAAGATTAAATGTTAAGTCATCTCCATCCGGATCATTGCCTGATAAGGTTATATTTTTCTGTGTATCTTCGACTGTATTTATAAACTGAGAGTTTGCAGTCGGTGGTTGGTTCGCAGGTTGAGGAGGTCTTGCTTTGACTCGTACAATCGCGGTATCTGCTATTTGTTGCTCATCTATAACAAACAGCGCAAATAACAAATCAGCGGTTTGCTGAGGTGCTGTAATCGTAGGGTTGGCTATAAAACGATTACTGATGGGTACATCAAATTGCGTTTGTTGATCTAGGCGAACCCAAGTGTATTGCAATGCTGTGCCGTTAGCACTCAGGCTACTACTACCATCAAGTGTTACGTTTTGTCCTGTTTCGGCGGTGATGGTTTGTGGTACAAGCGCTTGGGGTCTGGCTGCAATACTAATGACATCAGGTAGTGCATTCGTATTGATCGTTTTTCCAAGATGTTCGGAAAGCACGCTGGCATATTGTGTGGCTTTAGCTTTAGGGTTAAATCGAATCTTTGCCTGAATACGCTTAAACCAACCTTTTCCTTGGTGATTGATGATGCCATCTTCTGCAAAATCGACGGCTATTTCGTTAATAACAAACTGACTAGACTGGTCATAGTCTTTTGCTACCTCAAGTAAGGCACCTGATAGTAATAATAGCTGTAAATTGTCGCTACTATTAACTTCATGCTGACTAAAATCCAGCTCGGAAATATGGGCAATACCCGTATATTTTTGTAACTCACTGGCTGCTTGTTGCAATGCATCAGAGATGTTCTTGCCTTCTCTCATCATCAAAAACTTTGCACGCAATGATACCCAATGTGTTAATAAATTAACGGATGTGTTTGAAGGTGCTTCTAAGAGTGTGTTGAGTGTGATTTGATGATTGGATGCAGGGGAGTCATCGTTATCGGAGTTAGAGTTAGAGTTAGAGTTTAAACCAGAGTCACTTTCATCTAAATAGCTACCCTTCACGGTGATTTGAAGGGGAAGTTTGTTTTCATGTTGCCAGCTTTCAGGCACAGTAAAATTAAAGTTTGCCGCTGTGCCTGATGTTTGCGTCTGAAGTATATTAGCTGTGGGTGTTCCTTGCTCAGTCAGTTGTTCAACACGAACCACACTTCCAACAGAAAAAGGGCCTTTTTGGGCAACACCAGAAAAGCTGTTTGAAGGAGTAGTATTTCCTGATTCAGGCGTAGTAGAGCCACCCCCACACCCATTCAGCTGTAACATCATAATAAATAATAAGCTTGTTACTAAACTAGCAAAGGACGGTCGGGTTATTTTAAAGTCGATATTAGAAAATTTCACACTCTTTCCTTTAATCTTTAATTATTATTATTCGAGTGAATTCTAGGTTAAATTACCTAAGCGTTATGTAATTTCTTACCAACGGAGTATTTGAGGTTATGAGGTTATTAGGTTATTAAAGTGGTATTCATGATTGTTATGGGTTGTATTAAGGAAGCTTCATAAAGAAGAGCTAAATCATTGTTACGTTATTATCGACATTCCAAAATTCCTGTTTTCGTAGGTGTGATGCTTGGCTTATTAGCCATATTTCTCTTCTTAAAAGGTGATGTGTTAACGGTTAACTCATTACAAAAGCTAGAAGCCATCTCCTATGATCTTCGTTTAAAACTGTCTATTCCGAGAAAGATCAACCATACCCCTCCCATTATCATTGTGGATATTGATGAGAAAAGTTTAAAGCAGGAAGGGCGTTTTCCATGGAGTCGTAAAAAGCTGGCTAGATTAGTAGACACGTTACATCAGCAAGGGGCTGCTGTAATAGCGCTGGATATCTTACAATCGGAGCCAGAAACCAATCCAGCATTGTTAATACAAAATGCTGCAAATAGTGCAAAAAAACAGCTACCAGAATGGTTTGCTGACATAAAAAGTTCATTAGATGCAGATGTCTTTTTTGCTAAAACAATTGCCGGTAAAGAGGTGGTTTTAGGCTATCCCTTTCATCACAGTGCAGAAATAAAAAATGGTGATTTAGATGATTCGGTTAATATCAATTTTGCAAGTGAGAGTGCAATAGACTTGAGTGCACTCACTGCGATTGAGATGAAAGGCTATACCAGTAACCTTGATTCATTTAACAAAAATGCAGCAGGCAGTGGTTTTTTTAGTATTATGGCTGACCCCGATGGCAGTATTCGTCGCGCGCCTTTAATTGCTGTTTATGATCAACAAATTTACCCTTCTTTAGCGCTAGAGGTAGCACGACTGTACTTGATGGCGGAAGAGATTGGTATTCAAAGCCAGAAAATAGGTGATGTACGCACCATTACGGGAATTACATTAGGGCGATCAACCATACCAACTGATGCTCAAGGTCAGATATTAATTCCGTATTATGGTAAGCAAAAGCACTTCACCTACCTTTCGGCAACGGATGTGCTACAGACACAAACGCAGATTCCTGAGCTAGAAAATGCCATTGTGTTGGTGGGAACTTCTGCGGTGGGCTTGGTCGATCTACGTCCCACACCGGTTGAATCCAATTATCCCGGAGTAGAAATACAGGCGAATATATTGCATGGTATTTTGCACCCAGAAACGATTGCGTACATCCCTGATTGGAAAGAGGGAGCCATGATTAGCTGGATTGTTATTCTTACTCTCATCATGGCATTGGTTTATCCTTTATTACAGCCCATTTCGTTATTGATGACTGGTTTTGGTTTATTAATAACAACGACTGTTTTCAATTTATGGTTATGGGCATCACAACATATCTATCTTCCGGTCATGTTCCCCCTTTTGTTAGTCCTTGCCGTTTCTGGTTTCTATGTAGCCCATCACTTGGTAAAGGAAAATAAAGAACGCCGCCGTATTCATAGTATGTTCGGACAATATGTTCCGCTTGATCATATCAACCGATTAATCGACAACCCTGAAGAATTAGGTACTGAGGGGGAGAAGCGTGAAATGACGGTTCTCTTTTCAGATTTAAGAAACTTTACAGCCCTTTCTGAACCGCTATCAACTCAAGAGTTAAAAAACTTTTTAAATCAATATCTAACTCCAATCACTAAAATAATTTTTGATCATCACGGTACGGTTGATAAATATGTGGGGGATTTGATAATGGCTTTTTGGGGAGCCCCTTTGAAAAATACAAACCACGCAGTAGACACCGTCAATGCGGCACTTGAAATGCAGCAAAAGATTACTGATTTGCAAGGAGAGTTTAACCAACTGGGCATCCAGAATGTTGCTACAGGTATTGGCATCCATACAGGTGAAATGAATGTAGGTGATATGGGGTCTGACTATCGGCGTGCCTATACGGTACTGGGTGACGCGGTAAATCTTGGGTCTCGACTGGAAAACTTAACCAAGTTTTATGGGGTGAAAATATTGGTTAGTGAAGATACCAAAACACAATGCCCTGACTTGGCTTTTCGTTATATAGATTTTGTGCGTGTCAAAGGAAAGCAGAAAGCGATTAAAATATATGAGCCTGTAGGTAACACTGATAATTTATCGGAGAGGGATGCTCAGCAGTTATTTCAGCACAATGAGGCTCTAGATCATTATCAATCTGGGAATTGGAAGTTAGCTAAGGCTCAGTTACATAAGCTACATGAGCAAACCAAGGAAGTGATTTACCGGCTTTATGGTGAGCGCATTGATGAGAATTCCGGAAAGGTTCCAGATGAATGGCAAGGTATATACACTCATTCAAGCAAGTAATAGTGGCAAACGAAAGCTATACGCTCATCTGAAAAAAGTTGTTTTTTTAAGCGAATTTAGACATATTAGCTTCACTAATAACAAAAGATGGCATCTCTAATAATTGATCCCTAACCAATTATTATTAAAATAATACCTGATTACGTAGATGTCTCAGCCATGATGACAACACCTATAGTCTAACTTGAGTATAACTTGTAACCATCTTAATGAATACAAGGTTGGGCAAAGGACGACTACATGGATGTAGGAGGTAGACTTTGTCTGGAACAAAAAGTCGAGGAACGACGTGCCCAACACTTCGTAGCTTGTTGGGCACGCTAACGCTTTGCCCAACCTACGGATTCTGGATTCTATAGGTTATTTATAAGTATGGCTGAGACATCTACGTAATCAGGAAATAATAAGATATAACTTAAATAAAAAATCATAAAATAAAAACCATGCCCATTTCAGATATTTATAACTTTCCCTTATTTAAACGTGTTGAAAAACATCTAATCGAGAGCCTCATCAACGGTCACTCAGTTATATCCTATCCATCGGATATGCAATTAATTCGTAAAGGCGTATTCAATAATAGGGTTTTTATTCTTTTGGAAGGTACCGTTAGCATCAGAGATAAGAATGATCAAGTTATTAAAACACTAAGCTCTGGGAGTATCTTTGGTGAAATATCGGTGCTTGATTCCAATCCAGCTTCAGCAACGGTGATGACTCATTCAAGTTGTAAAGCTTTCGTTTTAAAGGAACACGAATTGTGGGAGTTGAGTGAACAAAGTCATGCCTTCACATCAAACCTATTACAGCTTGTTGTTGAAAGGTTAAGAAGCTTTTCTTCTCAGCTAGATCAGTACAAAGATAATTCAAAGAACATGCAAAAGAAGGCTTACTTAGATGCTTCAACGGGCTTATTTAATCGCACATGGTTAAAGGAAAAGGCTCCCCAAATTATTAACCACTACAAGCAGCAAGCAACTCCTATATCCTTCATCATGACGGATATAGATCATTTTAAAACAGTCAATGATACTCACGGACATGATGTGGGTGATATAGTGTTGAAACAGGTTGCACTGATATTACAAAGTGTAAGCAAGAAACGGGCTTACACTATACGGTTGGGAGGCGATGAAATGTGTGTCATTCTGCCAGAAATAGAATTAA
>CAZDMX010000115.1:0-6902 GCA_964506085.1 uncultured Thiothrix sp.
AGAATTGTCGGCCCACCAACCTCATCAACAGCAAGAGGTATTGCATCAACCAGTTTTCTACCACCCATCACCATGTGACGGTGAATATTCTCCACCACCACAATAGCGTCATCGACCAGTATTCCGATGGAGAAAATCAATGCGAATAGAGACACCCGATTGAGCGTGAAACCATACGCCCATGATGCAAACAACGTGGCCGCCAGCGTGATCACCACAGCAGTACCTACGATATAAGCTTCGCGCCAACCCAATGCCACCCAGATCAATAAAGCAACAGCGATGGTTTCAATAATAAGTTTCTGAATGAGTTTCTTGGATTTAGTATCAGCAGTGGCTCCGTAGTTTCGAGTAACCGTTGCCTCTACATCATCAGGAATATAAGTATTCTTTAATTGCTCAAAGCGTTTAATCACATCATTTGACAACTGAACCGCGTTAGTTCCAGGCTTTTTAGCAACGGCAATAGTAACTGCGGGAGAACTGATCCCTTCTTCCAGACCCGCATGTTTCGCTCCCTTTGCCGTTCCAAAAGTAACATACGATTGTGGACTATCAGCTTGCAGACGAATATCCGCAACATCTTTTAGAAAAACAGGTTTATTATTGAAAACACCTACGACTAGATCACCAATTTCATCTGCACTGCTTAACAAACTACCGGCAACAACCTGTATCTCTTCATTTTCTTCAACCAAAGACACGGCATCTTTTGCGGTACTACTGACTATTAGGGCATGACGTAAGTCTTGTACTGAAATACCAAATCCAGCCAGTTTTGTGCTATCCAGCAATACATGAACAACACGCTCTGAGCCACCTACAGTATAGATGTCACGACTGCCTTTTACTCGCTTGAGTTCAGCCTCAATCGCATGAGCTACTTGAGTGAGATCAGATGCAGATTTGTTTTCGTCTTTGCTCCATAAGGTAATAGTAATAATAGGAACATCATCTATTCCTTTAGGTTTTATCAAAGGCAAACCAACGCCGAGTTTCTGCGGCAACCAATCCTGATTTGATGCGATTTTATTATATAAGCGCACCAACGCTTCCGTACGATCTTCACCGACTTTATATTGCACCGTTAAAATCGAAAGACCAGGGCGTGAGGTCGAATAGATATGTTTAATACCTTTAATTTCCGAAAGAACCTGTTCCGCAGGTGTACTCACCAACTGCTCTACTTCCTGAGCACTAGCCCCCGGAAAAGGAATAAAAACATTAGCAATAGTTACATTAATTTGTGGATCTTCTTCACGGGGTGTCACCATCACCGCAAAAACACCCAATAGCAAACCTATCAGAGCCAGTAGCGGTGTTATCTCAGTAAGCAAAAACTTCTTGGCAATTCTCCCTGAGATACCCATTTTGGCATCACTCATGAGAATTCTCCTGTTTTGTTTTAGCATTGATTTTTTGTGCAGAACGCTTCAAGAATAAAGTGGCATGAACAGGATCAGTAGCAATCACTTCCCCATCGTCGAGACCTGCAAGCACCATGATATTGCCATCACTCAACTTTCGACCTAAACGTATCTGACGAAGTAAAGGTTGTCCGTCTTCATTAATGACGTAAACACCCGTCACTTCTCCCCGATAAGCAACGACAGTCTCTGGAATAACTAACTGGATAGCTTTACCTACTACAAACGCTACTTTTACAAAAGCGCCGGGGTAAATACCATTCAAGCCAGATTCTAGTTCTGCACGTACTTTAAATGAATTCGTCAATGGATCCGCATAAGGAAAGAAAACCAATGATTTAACAGCGATGGGTGGCTCGCCTTCAAGAATGTAAACACTAGCTTGCTTATACTGACGCACACCTTTGATTAACCCCTGAGGTACTTCAGTTGTTACCCGAAGCTCTTTGAGAGAGATTCCTGTCATAATGGGTTTGCCCGCACTAACTAACTCACCTAATTCCACATGACGCTCGGTAACAATCCCGCTAAAAGGAGCAACTACCGCTGTATAGCCTAGTTGCTCACCCGCTTGTGTTTTTCGGGCAGATGCAGCAGTAACCCCAGTTTTTGCAGCTGTCAGTGCAGCCTTAGCAGCCCCAACTTGTGCATTAGCCGTTTTCATCCCTGACCTGGCACGATCATATTCAGCACGAGCCACCAACTTACGATTATAAATCGACTCAATACGCTTAAAGTTAGCATTTGCCTCTTCAGCACTAGCCTGTGCTGCTTTGTATGATGCTCTGGCTTGTTCAACAGCAGCTTTCGCCTCTCCAACCGATGCTTGTGCTTGTTTCAATCCCGCTCGTTGGGTACGGGATTTGATGCGAGCTATGATCTTGCCTTTTTCTACAAAGTCACCCACATCATAGTTAAGCTGTTCGATTGAACCCGTAGTTTGGGCGGACAATGTACTTTTATTGACGGCTTCTACCTGCCCATTCAAAACCTGTATATTTGGAACTTCCTTTCTATTGACCGTTATGGTTTCAAGCTTACTTCCTGAAATAGCGGCAGTATCAGCGAAAGCCGTTGTATTAAAAGTCAACTGAGAAACAGAGACCATTAATCCGAACATCAAAGATTTATATAATTTCATCATGTATTATTCCCTTTAGATTTAGCATTGAGTGTCACATCAGCGCTATCTCTAAAGTTTAGTACCAAATTTAAAGAACGGATACTAACACACAATATTAGTGTTTTCTAATATTGATTCAAACCCTAAAAACAATAAGAAAAGATATCATTATGAAATCCATAACCCTGGCCACCGCAGCCCTATCATTAATGACTCTAGCAACTGCTACATCTGCTCAAATCTATAAATGGGTAGATGAAAATGGACAACTCCATTACACGGAAAGACCAGCTCCGGCTGGTAAAAAAGCTGAGGCTATTGAAGATAAGATTCGTTTTGCAGCAGCATTGAGAAGCAAAAGTAAAAATAAGCATTCATCCTATATTCCATCTAATTCACAACAAGATGTTGAAAAAGATGATGATATGAGTGATGAGATAAAAAGAGAGGAGATAGCCTCCAAGCAAAAGGAAGCACAGGATAATTATCGTGAACAGCTGGACTCGTACTGCACTTCTCAACAAAAAAATCTTAAGTTATTGAAATCCAGTTCTCCCGTTGCTTGGGAAGAAAACGGAAAAACAGAACTGCTGACTAACAAGCAAAAAGAAAATAAGGTCACAGAAATTTCAAAAAGTGTGACAAAGAACTGTTCCAACCGAAAACTAGAAGGCGAGAAAGATTAGTGTATTGAGTGCGAAAACACATGCATCAGATCTTGTAATGCATTTTTAACTGTAGAGACGTAGCATGCTACGTCTCTACTACTACGAAAGTTATTTCATAGAGATTTTAGTATTTTTCATTTCAGCAGATTCTAGCTTCACTGCTCGACAACAGCCCGTTAGCTCCTCACCATTGAACTTAGTAGTCACTTTATAAGGTACACGTAAACCACTCAGCGTGTCGTAGCAGCGCTTTGAATACGCATACTTGATAGTCATTTGTAGGTTATTCCGACCATTTTTGCCGTGTACAATTGTTTTTAAGGCTGTATTCCAACGATTACGATCCTGTTTTTTCTTCGTAATCGGCAAGTCTGCCTGATAATCCCCTTTCAACACATCCATCCATTTCGGATGCACATCTACTTTCCAATAAGGTGTTTTATTACCACAGCGCAATACCCAGGTTTCTTCAGCTGCGGTTTCCGTAGCTTCCGTAGTTTTTACCTGTGTAGTTTTTACCTGTGTAGTTTGGTTATCGTGATCTTCCACTGATTTTGGAGCAACTGGTTCTACTTTTGTGGTGCTGATTCTCTCATCGGTGTTAACCTTCACCTCTTTAACATTTTTAATAGTTTTTACATTTCCAACAACAATCTTCTCTTTCCCTAGTGCCGCTTCCACAGGACTAGAAATTTCTTTAGAAGCCTGCTCAGAATTTTTCTCCGCATCTAGATAATATTTACTAACCCAGCCAGTGAGACCCTTCCACTTAATCAACGCCCATCGCGTTTTACCGATTGATATTTCATCCCCTAATAATTCGATTCCAATGCCATCAAAAGGAATAGTGGTTACGATTTCATTGCCGACACCTGCTCCAGCTCGAACATTTAAATTGTCATTTTGCTTAACATGTGAAACATTAAATAATGCCGTTTTAGTATTTGCTTCACTTGAATTATTAGCAGTAGCCGTCTGCATTGACATAACACCCAATACTAGAGCGGATGCCAATACGATACTTTTTCCTTTGATTAGAATCACTTTACACACTCCATTTAAAATTAATATTATATATTTTAGATGATTATAGTGTAATAGTAATGTAATTTCTAGAATAATATAGAAATTGATCGTTTTTACTTTAAGAATACATTGCTCCTTATATGTAAGCAGCCTTGTTAAACCTAAAAAACGCAGTTGAATCAAAGAAGTCCATGCAAGCTACTAATGCACCAAGCAAATTCAATTCTATACACACAAAAAAGCCTCGGTATAAACAAATATACCGAGGCTTCTTGGTCTTTTAGGTACAGCACTAACAAATAGTGCTGCTATTGACCACAATCAAACTTACCATGATTGCAATCAAAAAGAGCTAAACGATGATTACATCATTCCGCCCATGCCACCCATTCCGCCCATGCCGCCACCCATATCAGGTGCGCCACCTGCTTCAGGAGCAGGTGTTTCTGCAACCATTGCTTCAGTGGTAATCAACAAACCAGCAACCGATGCAGCATTTTGCAATGCAGTACGCGTTACTTTAGTAGGATCAAGGATTCCCATTTCAATCATATCGCCATATTCAGAAGTACGGGCGTTATAACCAAAGTTTGCTTCACCTTTAACTACTTCATTCAAGATAACAGAAGCTTCCTCACCTGCGTTTGAACAGATTTGGCGTAATGGCTCTTCCATAGAACGACGAGCAATACTAATACCTACGTCCTGATCACTGTTTTCACCTTTTAGGTCAGCAATCTTGGATATCGCACGAATCAAAGCAACACCACCACCCGGTACAACACCTTCTTGAACCGCAGCGCGAGTCGAATGAAGCGCATCTTCAACACGGGCTTTTTTCTCTTTCATTTCTATTTCAGTCGCAGCACCCACCTTAATCACGGCAACACCACCCGCGAGTTTAGCAACACGCTCTTGTAGCTTCTCACTATCATACTCAGAAGTCGTGGTCTCAATTTGCTTACGCACCTGATCAACGCGTGTTTTAATCTCAGCGGGATCACCAGCACCATCAATAACAATGGTTTCCTCTTTAGTGACCACGATACGTTTGGCGTGACCTAAATCTTCCATCGTTACGCCTTCAAGGCTCAAGCCGACTTCTTCAGAAATAACTACACCACCTGTTAGCACTGCAATATCTTGTAACATTGCTTTACGACGATCACCAAAACCAGGCGCTTTAACAGCGGCTACTTTAACGATACCGCGCATATTGTTTACAACCAATGTTGCCAATGCTTCACCGTCGATATCTTCAGCAATAATCAATAAAGGCTTACCTGCTTTATTAACCGCTTCAAGCGTAGGCAGTAACTCACGAATGTTAGAGATTTTCTTATCGTGAAGCAGCACGAAAGGATCTTCCAATTCTGCTGTCATGTTCTCTTGATTATTAACAAAATAAGGCGACAAGTAACCCCGCTCAAACTGCATGCCTTCTACGACATCAAGTTCATTGGATAATGAAGTCCCTTCTTCAACGGTAATAACGCCTTCTTTACCCACTTTTTCCATCGCCTCAGCAATGATAGAACCGATAGTTTCATCAGAGTTAGCAGAGATCGTGCCAACCTGAGCAATCGCACTGTTATCAGCACATGGCGTAGACATATTTTGCAACTCTACAACAGCCGCCGTTGTCGCCTGATCAATACCACGCTTAAGATCCATTGGGTTCATACCCGCAGCAACCGCTTTCATGCCTTCACGAACAATCGCTTGAGCCAGCACAGTTGCTGTTGTAGTGCCATCACCTGCGATATCAGAAGTTTGACTAGAAACCTCTTTAACCATCTGTGCACCCATATTCTCGAATCTATCTTCTAATTCAATTTCTTTAGCTACAGATACACCGTCTTTAGTGACCGTTGGTGCACCAAATGACTTTTCTAAAACCACATTACGACCCTTAGGCCCTAATGTTACTTTTACTGCATTGGCAAGAATATTTACGCCAGCAACCATACGGCTACGAGCGTCTTCACCGAAACGTACTTCTTTTGCACTCATTGTATTTCTTCCTTTTAAATCTATTTAATTAGCTATTGGACTAGATTGATTAGCCTTCGATGACAGCAAGAATATCTTCTTCTTTCATCATTAATAACTCTTCGCCATCTACTTTCACAGCAGTTCCAGCATATTGACCAAACAATACAGCATCACCTACTTTTACATCCATAGCGCGCACATCACCGCTATCAGTAATACGTCCGTTGCCAGCCGCAATGATTTCACCACGATTAGGCTTTTCTGTTGCGCTATCAGGAATAATGATTCCACCCGCAGAGGTGCGCTCTTCTTCAGTACGGCGAACTAATACACGATCATGTAAAGGTCGAATATCCATGTTTTCTCCTACAATATTTTTATGAAAGGGGGATAAATAAGCGTAACTTATTTATCTGAATAATTTTTACTTAGTTAGCATCCAGAAACAGCTCCCCCTAAGGAGAGGGAGTTTTCGTGCTTTTCTGGATACTAACTATTTAATATCCAAGCAGAGAAATACGAGCAATAGTAATTAGCACTCTCCACAAGAGACTGCTAATAATAGGGTCGGTTGATTTTAAGTCAAGGGAGAAAAGTGTTATTTTTTGAATTATCCTAAAAAACTCAGTTGAAACGTAGCGAGAATGACTAGAGTGCTGAAGA
>CAZDMX010000116.1:0-6848 GCA_964506085.1 uncultured Thiothrix sp.
TTATTGCATTCAGCATGAATGCTTATTGGGTATGTTTCGTTTTAACAAATATTTCGTCGCGATAATCGGATTTTCTACTGTGAAATCCATCATCTTTCAAATATCGTCCTATACTCGTTGGGCTATCAAATTTTACTCTCATCTCAACTAGAATTTGAGTATCAAAATAGCGTTCTTAGGTGGTTTGACGTAAAGAAGTTACCAAGGTTACGCTGAGTTTTTGTTTCTGCTCAACTGATCTCATGACTTAGCTGAGCTTTAGCGAAACTTAGAAGCTTCAGCAAGCGCTTAGTTATTCTAAGCAACGGACTTGAGATCAGTTGAGCAAGGATGGAAAAGATTAGAGAAGCTTTAGCTGATCTTATTAGCAAAACACCAATAGGATTGGTAAGTTATTTGCATCAAAACACCTTAACTATAATAAATGGAGTCCAACATGACTGTAGCAAAAATCACTGAAATTTCTTCGTCTTCCACTAAAAGCTTCGATGATGCTGTCGAGCAAGGTATAGCACGCGCCAATAAAACGCTTAAGAATATTAAAAGTGCATGGGTTGCTGATCATCAGATCAAAGTGAATGATGGAAGTATCTCTGAGTATATCGTTCGTATGAAAGTAACCTTCATATTAAACGATTAAGTATTGATCAGTAGGAGGTTGTCCAAGTTTATCTGACAATAGTGGAGTGGTAGAGACGTTGCGTGTCAACGTCTCTACCTGACGGATACGTCAAGTCGGATTTACTGAGCACCAAAAACCTGTGTGTGATATGTACCAAATTCACTACCTGAATTTTGAGCACAAGCAACGCCCATCTCGTTAAAACCGGGGTTCATTATATTCACGCAATGAACCGAGCTATCGAGCCAACCCTGAACAGCTTGTGCACTATCCTGAGCACCTGCAGAAAGGTTTTCTCCAATGGCAATCCATTGATAGCCCGCATTTTGTGCTCTATCTACCACTTCTAGCCCATTACTTCCCTGATGTGCAAAGAAGTTATTACTAGCCATATCATCAGAATGTATACGTGCTGCATCTGTTAGCTTGTTATTCCAAGTAACTGCGGTTGTAGCATTAAATAGTTGCCCTCCACAGCTTCTATCTTGTGCTCGTGCCTGATTAACCAACGCTAACATTTGTTGTTGTAGTTGCTCATCAGATTCACATCTAAAAGTACTATTAATGCTATTGGAGTTGTTAGTAGAGTTATTAGTAGTATTAGGGTTGTTGGCAGTATTAGAGTTGTTGGCAGTGTCAGTTGTACCTGAACCACCACAAGCTGATAACATTGATAAAGAAAGCAATGATATTGTTATATTTTTTGTTATTTGCATAGTTAAGTCCATAAAGAATGATGCTAGGTTTATTTTTCCTTTTAACCTTTTATTAGTGTATGAAATAACCGATACTCTAATGTGGTAGAAACGGTTTTATACCATAGTCTTTTTTAAGGTTTAATTAGGCAAGAGGAATATAGATTGTACACGTCGCACATGAGTACTCCCTGAACTTATCATTGGTTTCTATTTCAATGCCACACAGTGGAATAAAATCTAAAGATAAAGTAAAGTCTCTTTTCGGTCTTTTAATTACATATCCCTTATCCCTACAGCCTAAATTTATTATGTCAAATACCCTACGGATCGCAACTCGCAAGAGCCCTTTAGCCCTCTGGCAAGCCAATGAAGTTGCACGGCAGCTTAAACAGCATCACCCTGATCTAGACGTTACCTTGGTCACAATGACGACTAAAGGAGATAAAATTCTGGATACACCACTCGCTAAAGTGGGTGGTAAAGGCCTTTTTGTAAAGGAGCTAGAAACTGGCATGCTGGAAGGTACGGCCGATATCGCTGTACATTCTATGAAAGATGTACCCGTTAACTTCCCTGAGGGTTTACATTTACCTGTTATTCTGGAACGTGAAGACCCCCGTGATGCTTTTGTATCCAATACCTATGCTTCTCTTGACGAGCTACCTGAAGATGCAAAAGTCGGCACCTGTAGTTTACGCCGCCAGACACAGCTACGTGAACACATGCCTAATCTACGCATTATGGATTTACGCGGCAGTGTCAATACACGTTTAGCCAAATTGGATGAGGGTAACTTTGATGCCATTATTCTCGCCAGCGCAGGACTTAAACGCCTAGGATTCGAAAATAGAATTTCTCAAAACATCCCAACTGAAAGAAGCCTTCCTGCCGTAGGGCAAGGTGCTATTGGTATTGAGTGTCGAATTGATGATGAGCGCGTCAACGCCTTGATTGCTCCACTCAATCACCATGATACTTTTTTACGAGTCCGTGCAGAGCGCGCTATGAACACACGCCTTAACGGTGGTTGTCAGGTGCCTATTGCTGGATTCGCAGAACTGGACGGCGACACATTAACCCTCACCCTGCGAGGTCTGGTAGGGTTTCCTGACGGTTCAAAGGTTTTTCGCAGCGAGAGAACTGGCTCGGTGGATGACGGAGAAGCTATGGGTATTGCCATCGCCGAGGATATTTTGGCACAAGGTGGGGATAGCGCATTAGCCGCTGCGGGTATCGACGCCGAGCAATAAAACCAAACATGATCCTAAAAAACTCAGTTGAAACGTAGCGAGAATGACTAAAGTGCTGAAGATAAAGGAATTTCTGGAAAATTTTGGCTTTATTCGTAGTCATTCTGCATTCGCTTTTAAGTCATTTGCAAGCAAAGCGCTAAATACGGATGAAGTCAGCGTTTTCCAGAAAACCCTTAGATTCAGTGCTATAGGCATTCGCAGTAGTTTCAACGGCGGTTTTTAGGATGATGCTATGAAACCTTTATTTGGCTGCTCCATATTGGTCACCAGACCACAACATCAGGCCGATCAATTTTGCCTGATGTTAGAGCAAGCAGGTGCAACCGTTCTCCGTTTCCCAACTATTAGTATTGAAAGCACTGTCCTAAATGAACGGACACTGCAAACCTTAAAGCATTTGGAGCAACAGGATATAGTCCTGTTCAGCAGCGCTAACGCTGTCCATTTTTGCTTACCTTGGCTCAAGCCGCATATCAATCAAACCTCTGCTGAGCTGCCCTTTAAAATAGCTGCTATAGGTAAGAAAACTGCGCAAAGCTTACAAACCAATCACTTTAATGTACAAATACTTCCAACAAACAACTTTAATAGTGAGAGTCTGCTGGCGCTACCCGACATGCAATCTGTAGCCAATAAAAACATTTTGATCGTAAAAGGCGAAGGCGGCCGCACTTTATTACGTGACACTCTGCAAACCCGTGGAGCCAATGTTACTGATGCTAATATATATTATCGTAAACGCCCTACCCCTGACGCTCTGATGTTGGACACCCTCAAGTCGAAAAAAATTGATATAATAACCCTAACTAGTGTAGAAAGTAGCGAGAACCTGTTTGCTCTATTAGAAAACCAGTCAATCAAATGGCTATCTAGTAGCACGTTATTATTAGGTAGCAAACGAATTTATCTGGCTATTGATAATAATAGTTACAGCATCAATAACAAACAAAGAAACAATCCTTTGTGGGTGGCAAAAAATCCAAGTGACGATGCCATGTTCGCAGCTCTATTAGAATGGAAAAACAAACACTTTGAATAGCTTGAATCAGACTACACCCGATAACCTGGACATCAGAGATATCAGGCACACCGGGGACGATGAAGATAACGTGGAGCACCCCAGAGAGACACGAAAAAACTCACGGATGGCATTCTATATTGCTTTTCTTGCGTTATTTTTTACCGTTGTCGGTATTACTGTGGGTTACAAACACTGGCTACGTATCGACGACAAGGCTAAATCAGCATTAAAAGAAATACATATTATTAAGCAACAACTCACCCAGACTGCTGATAAAGACAAGGTTGAGCAGTTAAGTACTAGCTTGACCCAAACATCTAATGATACGCAGCTACGTCTTACCGAAGCGCTTCAGGAGCTTGACCAAATTCGTGAACAAACCACCTATTCAGCACAAACAGTAACCGATCAAATTGCCGAATTAACACGTCAGCAAAAAAACCAAGACAACCACACACCATGGAAGAAGACGGACAGCCTCATACAACTCGCTGAAGTACGTTTCTTACTGGAATCTGCAGACCGACGTTTTATGATGGACTATGATAAACACAGTGCGTTGAGATTCTTAAAAGCGGCAGATCAACTCCTTATCCAGATTGCTTCGCCAGAATTATTGCCCATGAGAGAAAAGTTGTCTGCGGATATCGCCCAACTTGAACGATTTTCATCCCCTGACATAAAAATGCTTTCAGCTACTATCCGCAAGTTAGATAATGCTATCAAACCCTTGGCAGAGCTAGAAAAAGAATTAGCTAATGGAGACCCGATACTGCTATTTGAAGAGAGTGACAATGATAGCCTTACCGGCAAGGTAAAAAACTATATCAATGACTCTCTTTCTATTCGCAAGCAAACTACACTGCCACGCTATGCCCCTAATAACAGTGATAAAGAACGCATAGATCAACTACTCAGGCTGCGTATAGAATCCTTGCGTTTAATGACGATGCAACGCCATAATCAGCAATACCATCTACAAATAGAAAGTATTCAGCACATGTTAGAACTGTATTATTCTGTCGTCGATGCTAAGCCTTGGTTAGCTACACTAGATAAACTGAGTGAAGAAGATTTAACACCTCAACGCCCAATTATTTCTACTGCACTAGACGCACTGCTCGAAACATCATATAAAGCGGTAGACACCAACGAAGCAGTTATAGAAACAGCAATAAAGGAATAAAGGATAAAAAAATGATACTCATCTATATCTTGGTCATTTTGGCAATCATTGCCGGTTCTTTCTGGCTGTTTGATTCGTTACTTGCCGAGCAAAACAATATTGTTCTTTACTGGTCTGGACATAGCATTGAATTCAGTGTTGCCAATATGGTTGCGGCATTATTAATAGCTTTTCTAGCCTTTTATATAGTGCTTCGTCTGCTCAAGCACCTAATCAGCATGGGCAAGTATGCGCAGAGCTTCCGCCAACGAAAAATACGCAGACGTACCCGTACTGGCTTAATGCAAGGTCTACTCTCATTAATAGAAGGTAATTGGGATAAAGCAGAAAGCCAGTTGTTAGCAGATGCCTGTCATTCCGAAACTCCTGTATTACATTATTTAGGAGCAGCCAGAGCAGCCCATTTAAGGGAAGCGTATGAGCTACGAGACCAGCATCTAAAGCTAGCGAACGAAGCTAATGAATCCACTAAAAATACATGTGGGGCGGGTATCGCCATCTCAATATCTCAAGCAGAAATGCAACTATATTCAGAACAACTGGAACAGGCTCGGGCGGGTCTTATTACGCTATTAGAAGAGCATCCCAAACATCATTATGCTAAAAAGCTGTTAGCTAAATCCTACTATAGGCAGGAAGACTGGAAGAACCTATCAGCCATGCTGCCTGAAATGAAAAAGCTGGCTGTACTTAATGAGAGAGAATCTGAGCGCTATGAAACGTCGTCATTAAAAGGCATTTTTCAGATGTATGCGAATGAGGACAACTTATCAAAACTCAAACTTGAATGGAAAAAATTACCCACCGACATCCGTAATAAACCACATGCTATTTTGCTCTATAGCAAAGCACTCGTATCTGCGGGTGACAATAATACTGCTAACAAGCTCATGGCGACCACATTAAGCAAGCAATGGGACGACCAGCTAGCGCAGCAATATGGCTTATCCACCCATGACAATATTAATCAGGCAATAAGGCAAGCAGAGAAATGGCTTCCGAAACATGATAAAAGCCCAGTCTTTTTGCTGAGTATGGCGCGGCTTTACCGAAACAATCAACTATGGGGTAAAGCGCGAAACTTTTTTGAATCTAGCTTGAATCTCGCGCCTAATGCAGAAGGTTATCTGGAATTTGCCCAGTTGTTGGAAGAAACAGGAGAAAAGGCCAACTCTGAACACTGTTATAAAATAGGTTTACAATATTGTATTCATAAAAAAGGCCAGCCCCTTATGCTAAATAACCGCAGAGAAGCTAGCCGTGTATCTCGCCCAGATCTGGAAGTAATAAGAGCTCCCGTATCAGACTATGCGATAGATTCCTCTGATACTGCCAAGGCTACTTCCAAACACATATAAACCCAGCTGAGAGATAACTACTTAACTGATAACTACTTAACTGATAACTAATAGCTGCTACTGAGCCATCAGATGTTCGTATTTAAGCATTAATTCTTTTTCAGATTCTTCGTTATCAGGGTCTTTGGGAATACAATCTACCGGACAGACTTCCACGCATTGTGGCTCATCATAATGTCCTACACATTCGGTACATTTATCTTTATCAATTTCGTATATTTCATCGCCCATTGATATGGCTTCGTTCGGGCATTCTGGCTCACAAACATCACAATTGATACATTCGTCAGTAATTAGCAATGACACAAGCTATTCCTCTTAATTAATATTCTTAGATTCTATCAGTAGGTGTAAATAAAACCCTACTTTTTCACATGTAGTAGTCTATATAGACGTGATAAATATCACTGTTTCATTATATAGCTATCTATAGGCTTAGTTATATGGACTTATCGGCAAATATCAATAGGACATCTCTATTAATTGCCTTTTCGCCCGATTCCTGCGTTGGATCATTTTTTTCGATCCTCATGTACCCTTGTACACTGCGGTTCTCAAAAATGATCCGCCTTGGACTCGAACGAAAATTCTAATTAATAGAGGTACCCAATAGGCATTGCTCTCTAAATTATCAAAGAGCAACGTCATCAAACACTCAGGGCTGTTCAATACAGCTAATTTTTCACTATCAACGATGTATTTTTGACTTG
>CAZDMX010000117.1:0-6793 GCA_964506085.1 uncultured Thiothrix sp.
AGATTCAGTGCTATAGGCATTCGCAGTAGTTTCAACTGCGTTTTTTAGGTTTAACACGCATTGACAACAACCCTGCTTTTGATTAAGGAATAATTATGACAGATTGTCTATTTTGTAAAATAGTAGCTGGAGAAATCCCCGCCGAGTTGCTGTATGAGGATGATTATGTTGTAGCGTTTAAAGATATAAATCCTCAAGCGCCCATGCATAATCTAGTTATTCCTAAAAAGCACATTTCAACTATCAATGACTTAGCAGTAGATGATGAAGCGTTAATAGGGAAGATGTATTTAGCAGCTAAAGCACTATCTGAAAATGAAGGAATTGCAGGCGAGGGCTATAGAACAGTCATGAACTGCGGCGAATCAGCTGGACAAACAGTATTTCATATTCATTTACATGTACTCGGTGGGCGCAATATGACGTGGCCGCCAGGGTGATCCATACTATATGTCTTGTTAAAAATTGTAACAGTTAGAAAGTGGCTCTTGTTTTTGGGCTATAAATGTAATATTATCAACGGTATCAGTTTTATAGAGCTAGGGCTTCTATGCTATGTTCGGGTTTTTATTAGTTCTCCAAGTTTAAGAAACTGCAAACACACATTACGAAATCATATAATTGTACTTACAAAGGGGTAGATTATGATAAAAAATATTATTATAGCCAGCACTGTTTCAGTGCTATTGGTAGGGGGTGTAGCTCAAGCGGCAGTTGCACAAATTGTCTCACTAAACGGTAAAGCTGTAGTTGAAAGAGCGCAACATAAATATCTAGCACAACGTGGTATGGTTTTAGCAGAAGGTGATGTTGTCCGTTCTCTAAAAGGTGATGTAACGCTTAAGTACGCTAACTGTGTTAGTTCTGTTGCAGAGTCTAAAGAAGTCACTATCTCTAAATCAAGCCCTTGTCCTGCTGCAAAACTTGCAAAAGCTTCAGATCTTCAGGGTGTTTCCAGCAAAAACTATAAGATCCAACGAATTGATGGTAATCTCGCAGAAGCAGCTTGTAACGCATGTAAAGTTGATCTTACTAGTGGTGCAGTACCTGGACTTTCAGGTGCTTTGTTAAAAGGCTTGGCGGGCACGGGAGCGATTGCAACACTTGCTAATAGTAAAAGTAGCGCGAGCAATACATCGGATTACATGGGGAAGATTCAAACAGTGAAATAAAGTTACGCACGGTTGTGGCATTCATTAGGACGATAATAGTATAGCCCATTACTAACGCTCGATAATATCTTCGATTCTAAGAACGTAGGTTTTTCTATTGCTGAATATGATTTCTTGCAAGAAAATCTGTCAATGAAAAATAATCTACGGCAAATGTCTGGCGTTTATTGTTTCTATTTGCCACTCCGAAGATAATGGAGACTAGGCCATTTTTGGTGGTTACGCCCCCTCCAGATGCCCCTTTTCTGGGGTGACTGTCATCAATGAGCATTGAAAGCATGTTTTTGTCTTCTACTGTAACCACCTCTAGGTATCCAAGAAATTTCCCGGAAGTTTTTATAATGCGATTAAGTAACACTCCAGATTTGTAATAAATGGAGGTAACGGTATCACCTTTCATGGGTTGTACTTTTGAAACCTTGGCAAAACGGGTGATTGGACATGTTTTTATGTTCAGCAGTGATAAATCATTGGTTGTATCAACTGAAATCACATCAGCTTGATAGTTTTCAGCGGATATTGTGACAGTAACTTTTTGTTCACCACGGACGGCATGCTCATTCGTTAGCACATGACACTTTGATACTGGCACGCCACTAGATATTTTGTTCTCACCTGCCAAGACAATAACTCCACTCCATTCGTTAATAGATGAGTTGTCTGCATTAGAAGTTAAGGGCAGGACAGCTAGAAAAGTAAAAAAGATAAGTACAATAGTTTTGCTGATTCGGGCATGGAGAATAGAGCTTGGCATTGATGGATGTTCCTCGCTTGGTATAGGAATTCATACATCTCTGTGTACTGACGAACTCATGTGTATTATAAGTACACATATTAAAATTAATTAATTTAGTTTATTACGATAGGGTCGTAAGAAGAGTATAGAAAGGGAATGAATGGTTTGCTTAGAAATATTGTGAAATGAGCAAAAGATATACTCTAAGCTGACTCCTAGCCACTAATTAATACGAATAATTTACTAACGACTTCTCCCGTTGTTTTCTCCTTAAGCAATTCAAAACCTTGGTACGATATTTCAGGAATATCATCTTTTGCATGCTCGATATATAGCAACCCATTTGAGGCCAATACCTTTTTCTCTTCAATGAGATTAACGAGTTCGGGTAAATAGCCTTTTTTAAAAGGCGGATCTAGCAAGATAAGATCAAATATTTGCGTTGAATTCTCTAGATATTGAAAAGCATCTGCATGAACTAGTTCTGCTTGATCAGCTTGCAGGAGTTGAATATTTTCTTGTAATTGGATTGCGGCGTTCGGATTTTTTTCGACCAGAGTAACGTGTTTTACGCCTCTGGATAATGCTTCGAAGCCAAGTGCTCCGCTCCCAGCAAAAAGATCTAATACATGCGTACCCAGCAGATGTCCTTGCAACCAGTTGAATAGCATTTCACGAACACGGTCCGGAGTGGGGCGTAAGCCAGGAGCCGTGGCGAAGCTGAGTTTTCTGCCCCGCCACTGACCGGCAATAATACGTAATGTATTGGCCTTACTACTTTTTGTCTTATTCGGTGGTGGCTGGCGTTGTTTCTGCTTTTTCTTTGATTTCTTCATTAGCTTGCGGTTTGTCTTTTTCTGCATTTTCTTGTTTGCCAACAATAATAGTTAGCATTTTTTCAGGATGAACTCTACGTTTGAAAGCATCCATCACTTCTTCGCGAGATATTTTGTCGATCTTCTCGGAGAAAGTATCCAGATAATCTAGAGGCTGATCATAAAACCCAATCATGGATATATAGCTGGCAATAGATGCATTACTAGCTGTGCGCAGAGGAAAGCCACCAGTAATGTTCTTTTTAGATTGTTCGAGTTCTTTATCCGTAGGGCCATCTTTTAGGAATTTAGTCAATTCATCACGAGAGACGCTGATTGCTTCATCAACCTGTTTATTTTTGGTCTGCAAGCCGATCAGGTAAGGGCCTAATTCGCGTTGGGGTGAGAAGTAGCTATAGACACTGTAGGAAAGCCCACGCTTAACGCGGATTTCTTTCATTAGACGAGAGGTGAAGCCGCTGCCGCCTAAAACATGATTGCCTAAATACAAGGTAAAGTAATCTTTATCGCCGCGCTTATTTCCGGTTTGACCAATATAGACATGGGACTGGCTAGAAGGAAAATTAATACGCACGGTTTTTGCTTCTGTTAAAGGCGTTACCTTCGGTATGGCAGCCGCTTTTTCACCGGTTTTAATGGTTTTGGAAACGGTATTGGCAAGCGCTTCAGCATGCTTACGGCTGATATCACCTACTATGGCTAATATTGCGTTCTTAGCTACATAATGTTTTGTATAAAAGGTTTTTAGATCCTCAATAGTGATAGCGTTAATACTTTCCTCAGTGCCGTTTTCAGGCGAGGCGTAAGGATGTGATCCATACAGGTTCTCATAAAAGGCTTTACTGGCAAGACTTCCCGGGTCTTGTTTCTCAGCTTGTAGTCCAATGAGCGCCTGTTTTTTGCTACGTTTAAAATCTTTTTCAGGAAACTCAGGTTTACCCAAGACTTTCAACCATGTCTCAAGTGCTTTTTCCTGTTCTTCTTTTAAGGTGACAGTGCGTAATCCTAGTGTTGATCTTTCCATGCCTGAGCCAGACGAAAATTGTGCGCCGACAGACTCAAAGGCTTCAGCAAGTTGATCCGCATTTAAGCCATCAGCCCCTTTATTGAGCATGTTGCTAGTGAGCATGGCAACACCTGGTTTGTCACCATCTCTTGCACTACCCGCTGCAAATACGAGCTGTATGTCCAGCATCGGTAGTTCTTTTGCAGGAACAAAAAAAACGCCAAGTCCATTGTCTGTTTTCCAGTGTTGAATCTTTGGAGCTGCTTGAACCGTGTTGGCCAGAAGCATGATAGCTAATGCCGATATTGAAGCTAACCATTTCATTTTATTGCTCTCCTTTTTTAGTTTTATCATTGTTCTTATCCTTGCTATCAAGTGGTTGAGGCTCCAAACGGGCAATCGTCAACTGATCTTCAATTAGATATTTCTTGGCTACCTGTTGAATCTGTTCGGCGGTGACCTTCAATATCTCTGGTACAAATTCATCCATTAATTGATAGCCAAGTCCGGTAGATTCCAGCGAACCCAATGTACTGGCGATATGTTCAATGGAGTCACGTTCAAAGACTTCACTGGCAACAACCTGTGCTTTGACGCGTTTCAGCTCTTCTTCCGTGACCTTTTCTTTTTTGAGTAGATCAATTTCCTCGAGCAATGCTGTTTTAAGTTCATCTACCGTTTTACCTTCGCTAGGTGTGCCGGTTAATACAAACAAGTTGGGTAAGCGTCCAAACCCGTAATAACCCGCGCCAGCTGCGGCTGCGATTTCTTTATCACGAACCAGTTTCTTGGCGAGTCGTGCGCTACTCCCACCATCTAGAATATTGGCTAATACTTCAAGTGCATATGCTTCTGATTTATCTTCCGCATTGATCAGTCCCGGTGTTTTATAACCCATACGTAAATAGGGCAACTTGGCGGGAGCTTTAACAATCAAGCTACGCATTCCTTTTTGTTCAACTTCAGTGCGTAATTTTGCTGTGGGTATATCCCCTTTTTTAAAGGGACCAAAATGCTTTTCAGCCATTGCAAATACGGCTTCTGCTTCAACATCACCGACCACAACAAGCGTGGCATTATTGGGTGCATACCATTTTTCATACCAATCACGCAGGTCTTTGAGTTTCATGGTCTCCAGATCGACCATCCAGCCAATGACAGGAGCACGGTAGGGGCTATTTAAAAAAGCCACTGCGTTAAACTGTTCGCGTGTTAATGCAGTCGGTTTATCATCAGTACGCCAGCGACGTTCTTCTTTAACGACTTCAATCTCTTTTTTGAACTCTTCTTCATCCAGCACCAGATTACGCATACGATCAGCCTCTAGTTCCATCGCAACTTCTAATCTGTCTTTAGCGATAACTTCATAGTAAGCGGTGTAATCTTGGCTGGTGAAGGCGTTGTTTCTGGCGCCATTGACAGCCAGAATATTTTCAAATTCACCTGAAGCACGACTCTTTGTGCCTTTAAACATCATATGTTCGAGGGCATGCGATAATCCGGTAATACCGCCATGCTCATAACTAGTGCCGACACGATACCAAAGCTGCAATACGGCAACGGGTGCTCGGCTGTCACGTTTCACAAGGATTTTTAATCCATTTTCAAGCGTTTTCACAGCGACTGTATTTTTCACTGCTTCTTGCGCTATTGCAGGGCTTTTATCTGAGTCCGTCTCAGTGTCTTTCGCATGTAGCGGTACAATCAAGGTGATTAGTAGGCTTAACAGCAAGTATCGGTTAAAAATTTTGTTCATAAGTGTTAGTATCTTCCGCTTTCAGATAGCTTTTTAGTGGCCTTTGTTAATGACCGCTATGAAGGAATTTATCATAGCTATCTTTTATTAGATTTAATATTAAAAGACCGAATTGTACGATGTTTGGATTTAAAAAGAAAAAAAACCATAAAGATGAGCCTAATGAGCCAATTAGCGAGGGCCATGCTGAGGTTGTTGCTGATCTGGAAGTGATTGAACAAAAGTCATCAGGTGGGTTATTTACACGTCTAAAAAATGGTTTGTCACGCACCGGCAGTTCTTTGACTGAGGGCATGGGCGCACTCGTTCTAGGCAAAAAGCAAATTGACGATGAGGTGTTAGAAGAGCTCGAAACACGCTTGCTAATGGCAGATGTAGGTATAGAGGCGACGCAGAAAATTATAACTGGACTCACTAAACAGGTCGGTCGTAGTGAGTTGAAAGATGTTGATGCGCTCATGCAAGCCATGCATGTGCAGATGGTGGAAATCCTGACGCCTAGCACTCAAGAACTACAGATTGATGATAGTAAAACCCCTTTTATCGTATTAATGGTTGGCATCAATGGCGCGGGTAAAACAACCACGATTGGGAAGTTGGCGAAAAAGTTTCAGCAAGACGGAAAATCCGTCATGCTGGCAGCGGGTGATACCTTCCGTGCCGCAGCTGTGGAACAGCTACAAATCTGGGGGGAACGTAACAAGATCCCCGTTATCGCACAAAGCACCGGAGCTGATACTGCATCGGTGATTTATGATGCTGTGGAATCGGCAAAAGCTAATAATATTGATGTGTTACTAGCGGATACCGCAGGGCGATTGCACACACAAAGCAATTTGATGGAAGAATTGAAAAAAGTGCAACGTGTTATCAAAAAGCTTGATGACTCTGCACCTCATGAAGTGATGTTGATAGTCGATGCGAGTATTGGGCAAAATGCACTGGCACAAGCTAAAGAGTTTAATGCGGCACTTGGGTTGACAGGAATTACGGTTACAAAACTTGATGGTACAGCTAAAGGTGGTATTCTTTTTGCGATTGCTGAGCAGACAGGAATTCCAGTACGTTTCGTAGGAGTGGGGGAAGGGATTGATGACCTGCAAACATTTGACGCTGACGATTTTACTACAGCGCTGTTACAGCTTTGACGGAGTGTTAGCTAATCGCTATTTCGTTGTAAGGTGATTTGACGGAAAGAAGTTACCAAGGTTTCGCTGGATTTTTGTTTCTGGTCGAAAGATCTCATGAGGCGCTTAGTCGTTCTAAGCAACGACTTGAGATCATTTG
>CAZDMX010000118.1:0-6725 GCA_964506085.1 uncultured Thiothrix sp.
GGTTTCTGCTCTGTTGTTGCTTGAGTTGTAGCCGCAGGGTCAACTTGTTTGGCTTCAGGTTCATCAGCCTTCTGTTCTGCTTCGGTTTTTGTTACTTCTGCTGATTCTTCTGAGTTAGTGTTTTCTGCTGCTTTGGGTGCAGGAGTTGTAGGTTCTACAGGAGTTTCATCTTTAGGAATATCCAGATTGAAGCCCGCTTTAGTTGTCATATAGGCAATGGAAGCTTTAAGCTCTGTGTCAGATACATTCTGCCCGCCACGAGCTGGCATAGCACCTTTGCCGTTAATAGCGATATCCATCATTGAATCAAAGCCATTAGCAACGCGAGGTTGCCATGCTGCCTTGTCATCAATCTTCGGAGCGCCAGCAGCACCAGTTCCATGACAAGACGCACAAACGGCTATATAGACCTCTTCACCTGAGCGAGCAGGGCCAGCGGCAACAGCGCCAGCAGCATCAGAGGTGGTGACTTCACCGATAGGTCTAATTTTATCTCTGATCCTTGATGCGTTATTCTCAACTATTGATGCGTTATTCTCAATTAAGGTATCAGTATCAATTTCGCCTTTAGTGCTATTTCTAGAAATAGTGCTAAAAAGGCTACTAACAAGAAAAAAAACAGTGGCAAGAATAAGTAGCAAGCTAACGAATAGAGCTACTTTTGCAGCGGGATCTTTATGTGAAGAATGAATTGACACCGTGGACTCCTCAAGGATGGATCAGTAAAAATATCGGCGGAGTATATAAGAACTAGCTTATATTCTCTATAGTTGGGCAAACTTTTTTCTGACTATGGTCAAATTAGTATCATATAGTAAGGTGATTTGACGAAATGAACTTACCCATCCTATTTGCCTTTTTACTCGTAGTCGAATGATCTCAAATCGTTGAGTAGAATAACTATGCGCCTGCTGAAGCTTCTAAGTTTCGCTAAAGCTCAGCTAAGTCATGAGATAATCCAACTAAGAGTAAAATTCGGCATAATCTTGGTAAGTTCTTTCCGTCAAATCACCTAAGCTGCCGCTCTTGAATAAAACTGACAGCCAGTTTGTGGTTTAGCTTTATTTCGGAACAAAATTGTCAATTTTAGAAGCACCTTCCCCAAAGAAAAACTTATCCATCTCCTCTTCAAGAAATTTACGGTCTTTAGGGTTGACGGGTGATAAGCGGTACTCATTCATTAGAATGGTTTGTTGTTTTACCCAGTCTCCCCACGCTGATTTAGAGACATTTTCAAAAATCTTTTTACCCAGTTCACCCGGATAAGTCAGCCGATCTAGGCCTTCTGATTCTTTACCAAGTTTTATACATTGAACCATACGCGTCATAGTTGAATCCTTTTAAATAGTTTTTTTATTGGGGCGGGCAATCCACCACTAAAATCTGTGTCACTGTTATACCAGAGGATGTCGTTTGCTTCCATTACCCCTTTGCTGAGTGTTGAATGTTTTACTTTCAAGGGTTGTACATGTAAACGAAAGTGGCTAAAAGTATGGGTAAAAGAATCAAGTTCTTCTATAGTGCGAAAAGTATCAGCATATTCTTTTTCATACCAAGTCTCGGCAGCTTGCCGATCATCAAACTGTGGCAAGCTCCATAAGCCCCCCCAAATACCGGGAGAAGGTTGTTTTTCTAACAACACTTCATTGGCATTATTCATCACCAGTAACATGGTGGCATATTTATCAGGAACAACCTTGCGAGGCTTGGGAGTAGGGTAATCGGTTGGGTTCCCCTGTTTCAACGCGCTGCAATCGCTTTGCAATGGACAAATTAGACAGGTGGGTTTGCTTCGTGTGCATAACGTCGCACCAAGATCCATCATGGCTTGCGTGTAATCTGCATTACGTTTTGAAGGGAGATGCTCTTCAGCATGTAGCCAAAGCTGTTTAAGTACATTCGACTTGCCTGTCCAGCCAGAAAGCGCATGATAACGGGTTAATACCCGTTTTACATTACCATCCAGAATAGGCTGAGCTTGGTGATAGGCAAGGCTAAGGATTGCTCCTGCAGTGGAGCGGCCAATTCCGGAGAGACTAATCAGCTCATCTAAAGTATCAGGGACGATACCATCGAGTTCATCACGAACGTGCTGGGAAGCGGCGTGTAAATTACGCGCCCGGCTATAATAACCAAGACCTGCCCAATGTTGTAATACCTGATCTTGATCAGCATCAGCCAGCGTAATCACATCAGGAAACGCCACCATGAATTTTTCAAAATAAGGGATAACGGTAGCAACCTGAGTTTGTTGCAGCATGATTTCAGAAACCCATGTGCTATAGGCGCTTGGGTTTCTCTGCCAAGGTAAATCTTTGCGTCCATGCTGATCAAACCAGATGAGTACCTTGTCAGCGAAAGTGTTTTTGATTTCTAGTTACCTAGCAGAGATTGTAAAAGCTACAACCCGTAGGTTGGCGCTGAGGAACGAAGCCCAACATCCACAGACAATGATCCTAAAAAACGCAGTTGGATCACGAAACATTTAAAACAAGCCCCTTAATCCATCTTTCAACTTCTCTTTTACTTTGTCCTCAGCCTCTTTCATTTTGTCTTTTGTAGAGCTGTTAGCATCGCCACCTAACTGTTCTTTCAGTTTGTCAGTGACTTTACTCCCCACTTGTTTCTCGATTTTTTCTAACGCTTTAGTCTTGGCATCTTCAACTTTTTTCCTGAGCTGTTGTTCTTTTTCAGCCTTTTCGGCGGTCAGTCGATCCTGTAGCTTGTTTTTCTCAGCTTCAAGCTTTTGCTTGACTTCCAGTTTAGCTTTTTCTAGTTTCTCTTTAGCATCCTGTTTGAGTTTATCTAAATCCGCTTGAGCAATGGATTTGATCAAATCTTTTAAATCCAACTTAAATTTTGGATCAGAAAAAGAACCGTAAATATGCAAAGGGGCAAAAATCTTTTTACCGTGAACATCGCTATTAGAACCAATACGAAGTTTCATATCTAACACTTGTTTGGCTACATCCGCAGTCCCCGTTCCTGAAATATTAAAATAGGGAGACAATAGACTGAGATTATCTGTTTTGAAAACCCCATTAGTGGTTTTCCAGTCACCACTCAAACCTGTGAAAGTCACAACGGACTTATCGCCTTTTATATCCTTTTTCTCAAAGACTTTTACGGCAAGAGATACTTTCTCTGCCAGCTTGGAATCACGAATTGTGCCATCTTTAAAGCCAATGCTTGTGGTGCCATTTAGATTGCGTAGCAAAGCATCTAAAGTATTACCCCGTGAGCTAAGCTCGGTAATAAGCCGCATACCGCCAGATATATATTTATCCTGAAATAAATCAAATAGCAGCCCTTCCGAACGTAAACCCACCAGCTCGTGGCGCATTTTCATACTAGGCGTGGCTTGCTTGGCATCAAGCGTAATACGGCCTTTATAGGTGCCTTTGTATAAGCTGGCATTGGCGGGATCAATATGAATTAATCCTTGTTTGGCTTTAATGCGGGTGTTGACATTACTTAGTTTTAGTTTGTTAATAACCATTGAACCGATTTTAATGCCGCCATCTATATTAAGTGAGCGTAAGGTCTCAAGAGGAAGCAATTCCTGATTAGCTGAAGCTTGTGACGAAGCTTCAGCTGAGGCTTTAGAATCAGAAGAAGGTGATAAATAATCATCAACGTTGATAGTATCAATACTCAACTCAGGTCTGATACTGGGAGCTGCAAAATTTTCCACCCCTAGTTTTCCTGTAATTAATGTTTTATCCAGTTTGATTTTTAGCGCTTGCAGGTTTGCATTTTCAGTATCGGCTGTTAACGAAAACTGTGCTTGAACCTGTGATAATGCCTTAGGGTTGCTAGTCGCTGGAGGCTCGATACCCAGCATTTTTAAAACTTGTTTTAAGTTAAAAGTATTGGTTTGAAACTGACCAGAGATAGCAGGTTTATCTGCCAGTGGCTGTAACTGAATCTGACTGCCTTTTAATTCAAGATTAGCGAGTTTGACCAATAAAGATGACAACTTCACACCACCTTGTTTATTGGCCCAGTTCATATCAATACTGCCTTGGCCTTGTTGTGACAGTTTTCCACCGGGAACAGGCCCACCTTCAACAAGAGTGTTGATGCCAATGTGTGGCATTTTGATATGTGACTTCGCTAAATCAACGGATAAATCACCCGCTATTTTTGAGTGTACTTTGCCGCCTTGCAATAACTCACCATTAGCTGTTGCATCCAGCTTCAATCCAGTGATATTTAATAGTTGCTTAGCAAGATCGAATTGCGTGTTGCCAGAGATTTTGGCTGTAGCTGTTCCGCCCTTGACTAAACCACCCGACAAATTAGCGTCAATATTCAAGTTAGGAATAGATAGTTTCTGAGCTTCCATATTAAAGCTAGTGTTACCTGTGATCTTGGCGGTGGCTGTTCCATCTTTAACAAAGCCACCCGTTAAATTAGCATTGACACTCAAATTGGGAATAGATAGCTGCTGAGCTGCCAGATTAAAGCTAGTGTCTCCTGTTACCACCGCATGTAAGTTACCACCATCAAGTGGCTTCCCATTAACTTTGGCATCTAAGGTTAGCCCAGCTATTTTAGCCAATTGTGCATTCACATCGAAGTCTACATTGCCGCTAAGATCAGCGATAATCTTGCCATCAGGAATTAAATCACCATCCACAGTTGCCCGTAATTTCAGATCAGGAATGGAAATTTTAGAAGGGCTGCCTGTAATATTTCCGCTGATATTGGCATCCAAAGTACCATTGGGAATTTGCGCTCCGCTAATTTTGCTATGCAGTTTAAGATTGGCTAGGGAAAAATGTTGATTATCTTCGCTTAGCGTTACTGTTGTAGTAGTTTCCACCGCAATAGTTGTGGCAGGATGCTTCTGTTTCATGATCAAAGACAAATCAACAGGAAGCGGCTTTCCTGGTTTGAAAGTCCCTGTTTTAAGATTAACAGGGGATAACCGGATATCTTGTCCTGCTTGATCATCACGCCAATGAATATTGGCATCTTTCAAGCTTACACCTGCCACAGAAAGGTTGCTGAGCATTTCCTCAACAACTTTTGCAGGCGGCTTATCGTCTTTAGATTTCTCTGTTTTGCCTTGGGAAAGATCCTCCCAATTTGTTGAGCCATCAGCTTTGCGGTGTAGGTTTAGATTTAATCCATTTAACCGAATCTCATCGACCTTAATTACTTTTTTTAGTAAAGGCAGCACTTCAACAGAAACCTGTGCAGAGCCAATAGTAGCAAACTGATTTCCAGCAAAACCACTCGCATTTGACAGCGAAGTCTTACCCATCTCGATAGCAATATCTGGATAGATAGCCAATTTCAAATCGCCATCAATGGTTAACTCACGCCCTGTTTGCTTGTTAACCAAGCTAATAATTTGTTTTTTATAGTGATTGGCATCGAAAGTGGCAACAAAGAACACTAAACCACCTATAATAAATGCGATAACTAAAAAAACGACGATGGAAAGTATTTTAAAAATTTTCATTATTACCCCGTGTGGATTTTACGTCAAATCACCTTAAAGGTCTTTTAAGCGACTCAAATAAATCAAAGGAAAGCATAAAGGTTACACCTGTTTCGATCAAGGAAGGTTTAGGGTGAATCCTTGGGGAGCTGATTTAGTTGATTGCTAATCAGCCAGATTGGTGAGCATACGCTCCTGTCGTTCTTGCTCTTCTGCATAAGCCGCCTGGATTTGCACCATGACCGCATCAACATCAGCAGTTTCAGTACTTTCCTCATAATGCCCGGTTAGCTCACTATCAGGGTGCAGTTTGCCATCCTCATACAGCTCCCAAATTTCTTTAGCAAAGTGAGTGTTTAGTAAGGCAGGCGCGAACTGACCAAAATAGCGTTTCATATTATCCACATCACGCTGCAACATAGCTTGAGCATTGTTATTAGCGGCAGCGTTCACCGCTTGGGGAAGATCAATAATGACAGGGCCATGCTCATCAATTAATACATTAAACTCAGATAAATCTCCATGAATAAGCCCCACACAAAGCATTCGCACAACATCCATAATAATCATGCCGTGATAATCAATAGCTAGTTCGGGTGTTAGGGTGACATCACCCAAACGGGGTGCAACACAGCCGTCTGCATCGGTTATTAACTCCATCAGCAAAACACCGTCTATACAAGTAGATGGTTTTGGTACTCTTACCCCTGCATCAGCTAGTTTATAGAGTGCATCGACCTCTGCATTTTGCCAGATCTCTTCCTGCTCTTTACGACCAAACTTAGAACCTTTTTGCATCGCACGTTCACGACGACTATTGCGTACTTTGCGGCCTTCCGTGTATTGCACTGCTTTCTTAAAGTTGCGTTTCATCGCCTCTTTATATACCTTCGCGCACAGCACTTCAGAGCCGCTGCGGATAATATAAACATCGGCCTCTTTACCGCTCATTAAGCGGCTAGTGACTTCATCAACTAAGCCATAGTCAACTAATGGCTGAAGTCTTTTAGGGATTTTCATAACATTCTTTTTTGATAATTAATGGTTAACATTAGTTGATTATATCAAAAGCTGGCAAGTGATTGATATACATTAGGCATCTTTTTCCTAGCTCCTACGCGCTGCGGGGAGTAATGACTAACGCGCCAGCGTTATTAATCTGCATTAGCGTTGGTCGTTCCACTGCTATTTCTCGCATACACACAGCGCATGGGGGCAAGCTTAAACCTAAAAAACTCAGTTGAAACGTAGCGAGAATGACTAGAGTGCTGAA
>CAZDMX010000119.1:0-6695 GCA_964506085.1 uncultured Thiothrix sp.
CCGGTTAGAAGGGATGCTACAGGTTTTAAATGGACGCATACTGGATAGAGAAGTAATGCCAAGTGGTATGCCAATAGAGAAAGGTTATATATCATCCCGATACGGTTTTCGTCGTGATCCGTTTACAGGACATAAACGCATGCATCAAGGCATTGATTTTGCAGGGCGAAAAGGAACACCTGTTAATACAGTGGGTGGAGGCGTAGTACAGTTTATAGGTCGAAAAGGTGGCTATGGGAATGTGGTTGAAATAGATCACAGCAAAGGAGTGGTTAGTAGGTATGCACATCTAAGTGTTATCAAAGTAAAGCCTGATCAAGTAGTAAAAAAAGGCGACATAATAGCGCTGGTTGGAAGCACGGGTAGGTCGACAGGTCCACATTTACATCTTGAAGTGTTAAAAAACGGCGTTCGCCAAAACCCCGCTAAATATTTTTAAGTTAGATTAAGTCCCAATATACCAATAGAGTAATTGTTGTTGAGCCTAATTCTTTAGTTCTTTTCCTGAGTTATTTATCAGCGTAAATTTTAAAAAGTATAAAGAGGTTGACATTAGTAAATTAGAGTATTATTATATACTCATATTAATCGTGGTTGATTAATAATACTCCATCCTCCTTTGGTGGTATTTGGCACGGTTCTTCGGAACCGTGCTTTTTTTTGTCTCCAAAAAGACCAGTTAGAGAAGATTTCCCCTGTTTTGTGAGGCGAAACAAGAGAGAAGATGTGTATTAAATAAATTAAATGCAAATCTTGTTGGAATTCACTTGAGTCTAAGATTGTATTCCAATAGAATGTGCCGTCCTTTATACGATTAACAAATGAAATGAGCATTTATCCAGTAGTACATTAAATGTAGTACAGATAGGGTTATTTCTTAATGAGTGGAGTCTCGAAATGGGAACATTCAGTGCAAAAGCAGCAGAAGTAAAGCGCGATTGGCTTTTAGTAGATGCTGATGGAAAAACATTAGGTAGATTAGCAAGCGAAGTTGCAAAACGTTTGCGTGGTAAGCATAAGCCTATATATACACCACACGTTGATACGGGTGACTACATTGTTATCATTAATGCTGAGAAAATCCGTGTTACGGGTAATAAAGCTAAAAATAAAATGTACTATAAACACACTGGCTACATTGGTAACTTGAAATCAATCAGTTTTGAAAAGCAGATTGCTAAAAAGCCTGAGCGTGTTATTGAATTAGCAGTAAAAGGTATGCTACCTAAAGGTCCTTTAGGACGTGAAATGTACAGAAAGCTAAAAGTATACGCAGGTAGTGAGCATAAGCATGAAGCTCAGCAACCTCAGCTACTAGAACTATAAGTTAGGTAAATCAAATGGCAGAGACACAATACTACGGAACAGGTCGTCGTAAAACATCGACAGCACGTGTTTATATGAAGCAAGGTAGCGGCAAGATCGTTATTAACAAGCTTGCACTTGAAGAGTACTTCGGTCGCGAAACGGCTCATATGATTCTTCGTCAACCATTAGACGCTACGGATAATAATGACAAGTTTGATATTACCGTGACGGTTAAAGGCGGTGGTGATAGTGGTCAAGCGGGTGCTATTCGTTTGGGTATTGCTAGAGCTTTGTTGAAGTTTGACGAGACTTTACGCCCTGATCTTAAGAAAGAAGGTTTGTTGACTCGTGATGCTCGTAAGGTTGAACGTAAGAAAGTTGGATTGCATAAAGCACGTCGTGCTACTCAGTTCTCTAAGCGTTAAACTTTATTGTTCAGACTTTGTCTGAACTTGTATTCGGTTTTGAAAGCCATCATGGGTTTTGTTCATGATGGCTTTTTTGTGTCTGCTATAAATTTTGAATAAGTTAATTTTTTGGACGTGAGCCACCTTGACCCTAAAAAACTCAATACATCGCTCAGGCTCTCATGCGGTGTTAGAAGTTTCACTTTTGTGTTTGGGTTGGTGGGTTAAGCACATGGGCGTGCCGTAGTAGGGTAAAGCAGGAACAATTTCCCCGGATATCACCCTCATATGTTTATTTCAATTCATCATTAAGCTGCTTTAACCGTTCTGGCGTCCCAATATCCCGCCAATCTCCAGAAAAATATTCACCACTCACTTTGCTGTTTTGCATCACTGTACGTAATAATGGTGCAAGTGCAGCCTTTCCTTTGCTTAAACTTTTAAATAATTCAGGTCTGTAACAGCCGATGCCGCTAAACGTATAACTGGGCTCTCCCGTCTCATAAACTCTAGTATCTTGTAAGCAAAAATCACCCTCTAGGTTATGGTCAGGATTGTCAATTAATACTAAATGAGCCAAGTCGTTGTCAGCGAGCTTAAGGTTTGCATAGGTATAGTCACACCAGATATCACCATTTACTACGATGAAGGGATCTTTGCCTAATAAGGGCAGGGCATGATGAATACCGCCTGCTGTTTCTAGTGGACCGGTTTCTTGTTCATCTGAGTAATGTAGGTTTAGATTCCATTGCGAACCATCACCTAAGACTTCTGGAAGTTTCCAGCCTTTCCATCCCATATTGATTACGATTTCCTTGATTCCTGCTTGTTTGAGGTTTTCTATATGCCAGACGATAAGAGGTTTGCCAGCGACTTCTAATAGAGGCTTTGGCAAGTGGTTAGTCAAAGGTCGCATGCGTTTTCCATGTCCCGCCGCTAGAATCATCGCTTTCATTTTGGTATTTCCACTGTGCCGATTTTCTCAGCTATTCCTAGATGATTTAATAGCTCAACAAGTGCTGCTGTTTCTGGATGTTGTTTTCCTATTTCAAGTACGTAGCTTAGTGTTAAGGGGAGGTCATCAAGATAGTGCGCTTTGTCATCACGATGGTTTAATCGGGCAAATATACCTAGTACTTTGATGTGTCGTTGTAAGCCCATTAAGTCGAATTGTTTTAGAAATTCAGTATTAGTTATCGTTGGTAATAGCCCAGCTTCGACCGCTAAGGATTTATAGCCTAATGCCCATTGATTAACCTTGGATTGCGGCCAGACGATATAGCAATCTCTTAGTAATGAAACTACGTCATAACTGAGAGGGCCATGCACGGCGTCTTGATAGTCAATGATCCCAGGATTATTTTTAGCGACTTTCATTAGGTTTCGTGAATGATAGTCGCGGTGTACAAAACCTGTTGCCTGAGTTTCGATGGCTTTTATCAGGTTAGTAAAAGTTTGTTCGATAATTTTTTCTTGTGAAGCGCTTAGTTCTATACCTAAGTGTACTTTAAGAAACCATTCTGGCATGAGTGCCATTTCTTCATGTAGTAATGTTGCATCGTATTGAGGAAGTCCTGTTGTATCGGCTTTTTGTAGTGTTACCAGAGCTTCTAGTGCTTCTTGATAAAGCCCGTTAGTGGCCTCATTAGTTAGCTCTCCTTGATAGGGGGTACTGCCCAGGTCTTCTAACATTAAAAAGCCGAGGTTAGTTTGCTCTGCTATGATTTTAGGTGCATGAACGCCAACGTCTAACAGACGATTAGTGATATCAATGAAAGGTCTGGTATCTTCTTTTTCTGGTGGTGCATCCATTGCGATAAAGGTTTTTTCTTCATTATTTTCGGTATAGTGAATGCGGAAATAGCGCCTAAAACTGGCATCAGCAGAAGCAACTTCAATGGTTACATCGTTCCAGTTTAAGGTGTTTTTAATCCAGTCTTGTATCAGTAAGAAACGCGAGTCGTTGATCATCTAAAATATATATTTCTTGTAAAAAGGCTAAAGTACCACAATATTATCTGAGAGTTAGGCCTTCCTGTCATAATTTCAACAAATGATTAGTGACCGGCTTAGATTATTACCTATACTTATAGGGCATCTCTATTAATTGCCTTTTCGCCCGATTCCTGAGTTGGATCATTTTTTGCGATCCTCATGTACCCTTGTACACTGCGTTTCTCAAAAATAATCCGCCTTGGACTCGAACGAAAATTCTAATTAGAGCCTACTTTTCGTTCAGGCACTAATTAATAGAGGTACCTATAGTTCATTATCAGCAATAGATTCTAAAGAGGACACGTTACATGAATATTATGGATATGCTAACCAGCGGAGATAATTCTGCAATCATTGGGCAGATAGCCCGTCAATTTGGTTTGCCAGAGGATAAAGCTAGAGAAGCTGTGGGTTCCCTAGTGCCATCATTAACTCGTGGTTTACAGCACCGGACAAAAGAAGACATTGGTGTAGATGATTTAATGGAAGCGCTTAATGTAGGTAAACATAGCCGTTATTTTGATGAACCTGAGAGGCTTGGAAGAAAAGAGACCATTAAAGATGGTAATGGTATTTTAGGGCACATCTTCGGTAGCAAGGACGTGAGTAGAAGCGTTGCTAAGCATGCCGGTAAACAAACAGGTCTGGGAGGTTCTTTGATGAAGAAAATGCTTCCTGTTGTTGCTTCAATGGTAATGGCATCCCTAGGTAAAAAAATGTTAGGTGGTGGAGGTCGCGCTACACGCTCTAACTCAGGTGGACTACTAACATCGTTACTAGATGGTGATGGAGATGGATCTATTATTGATGATGTACTAGGTATGGCGTTTAAAGCTGCGCTTCGGTAAGAACCAGCAATGTAGAGAAAAGCCGTGCCTTGTCTCTACGGTTAACTGCGGTCCAAAATTCTATTTTGGAACGCAGTAAGCTTTAGGTAGTTACCATGACTTCGTTAGCTTTCTATTTACCTTTTGGCATATAAATATCAGTACATGTGCCTTCCGCTACTTCAGATGCAAAATTTAGCGTTTCCGATAGTGTTGGATGAGGGTGGATAGTCAGCCCGATATCTTCAGCATCGGCTCCCATTTCTAATGCTAATACGGCCTCGGCAATCAGCTCTCCTGCGTTGGTTCCGACTATAGATGCACCAATCAGTTTTCCACTTTCTTTATCAAACAAGACTTTGGTTAAGCCTTCATTGCGTCCGATGGATAATGAACGACCACTAACCGCCCACGGGAATGCACCTTTTTCGTATTCGATACCCTCTGCTTTGCATTGTTCTTCAGATTTACCCATGGTTGCTATTTCAGGATCGGTATAAGCAACGGAAGGAATAGTACGCGCATCGAAGAAAGACTTTTTACCCGAGATAACCTCTGCGGCAACTTTCGCTTCATGGGTGGCTTTATGGGCAAGCATAGGTTGCCCCGCAACATCACCAATCGCAAAAATATGGTCAACGTTAGTACGCATTTGCTTATCGGTGTTAATAAAAGCGTGTTCAGTTACTTCAACACCTGCTTTGTCCGCATCAATCGCTAAACCATTTGGGGTGCGTCCAATAGAGACAAGAACACGGTCGAAGGTATCTTCTTCGGGGGCTTTCTTGCCCTCAAACTTACATACTAAGCCCGCATCAGTAGGAATGATTTCGGTAACTTTCGTATTAAGAAAAATATTTTCGTATTTCTTTTTAATGCGTCTTTCTAGTGGGCGGATAATATCTTTATCTGTACCAGGAATCAGGCTTGGTGATAATTCAACAACCGTGATATCAGCACCCAAAGCATCATAAACAGTGGCCATTTCTAGGCCGATAATACCGCCACCAACAATCAGTAAACGTTTAGGCACATCTTCAAGCTCAAGCGCACCGGTTGAATCCATCACCCGGGGATCATCCCATGGAATGAAGGGTAATTTTGTGACTCGTGAACCGGCGGCAATAATACAGTTATCAAAACTGATTTCTATATTGTTGACACCATCGTTGCCATCACTTGCTTCTACAGAAAGAGAGTTTGCAGAGGTGAACTTACCATAGCCGTGAACGATTTCTACTTTGCGTTGCTTAGCTAGTTGTTTTAATCCTCCGGTTAGTTTGCCTATCGTGCTTTCTTTATAACTACGAATTTTATCAATATCAATTTCTGGTTCAGCAAAGGTAACACCATGTGCTCCAGCGTCTTTGGCTTCATTTATGACTTGTGCGGTGTGAAGCAATGCTTTGGAAGGGATACAGCCAACATTAAGACAAACACCGCCAATAACGTCATAGCGTTCAATCAGGATAACCTGTTTACCTAAGTCGGCAGCGCGGAAGGCTGCGGTATAACCACCGGGGCCTGAGCCTAAAACGACCACTTCGGCATGTTTGTCAGGTTTGCCACTAACGGAGCTAGCTTGAGCAGGCTCGGTGGTTTTTGTAGTAATATTATCAACGGCTGATTCTTCAGTGGTAGTCACTGCTGTCTCTTCGCTAGCGCTATCCGTTTTAGCTGATTCGTTAGCTTCAATCATTAAGATTACAGAGCCTTCAGCAATGCTATCGCCCATGCTAACTTTTAATTCTTTTACAATACCTGATGCGTCGCTAGGGATTTCCATAGATGCCTTGTCGGATTCTACAGTAATGAGTGAATCTTCTGCAGAAATTTCATCGCCTACATTGACGAGAATTTCGATAATTTCAACAGAATCGAAACCACCAATATCAGGTACTTTTACTTCAATAAGATCACTCATTAACAGGACTCGGTTTATGAAAAAGAACATGCTATTTTAGAGAAACAATCGCCTAATGCAATCGCCTAATCTATTTAGATGTGATTATTTTTGACACGACTAGTACAGTAAACGGTAATTACGATAAGAAACATATTTATCAATGATTTAGACCATTATATCATTAGACGAAATTGCTATTCACTGTACTAATCATACTGTGTATCTTTCCATGTGCGTAGCACTTTAAAAACT
>CAZDMX010000120.1:0-6650 GCA_964506085.1 uncultured Thiothrix sp.
ACGCCATTCAGTCCACTAAAATCACTCTACAAGCTGTCCAACTGAGGATTCTAGGATAATATCTATGGATACAGGATTTATCTTAAATCGCCGCCCCTTTCGCGATAACAGTCTATTGGTAGATTTGCTCACTAAAGAATCAGGGCGTATTACCTGCATTGCCCGTGTAGCAAAAAAACGCGGTAAAATTATGGCGGGAACATTAGAACCTTTTAGGCAATTGAGAATAGACTGGATCGGTAAAGGGGAAGTGCAGACCTTAACAATGGCAGAAGAACAAGGCATGTATAGAGTCCCAGTTAGAGAACTTTGTAAGGCACTCTACCTTAATGAGCTTATTCTTAAACTTGTTCCTAAACATGCACCAGCCGAAGATGTTTTTCACAGCTATCAACAAGCTATTCAACAGATCGCCGCGCAAACAACCAACTTAGTCAATTGCGAGATGAATATTCTAGAAACACTAGGCTATTCTTTTCGACATCCAACAGACTTACAGTCCATCACAGCATTACAAGAGCAACTTAGCTACCGCTATTCAACAGAAACGGGACTGGCCTGCGAAATCAGTCCCACCCACTCGACATCTTTTCAACAACCATTTTTTGCAGAGCAGGGTGTGCCTATTTCAGGCAAACTATTAATAAAGCTCAATAAACGTAGTACACTTGACGTACAAGAACAGCAAGAACTACGGCATTTTCTAAACCAGCTAATAGATGTGTTGTTAGCAGGGAAGAAGCTTAACTCAAGGAAACTCGCTTTTGGACACTCTTTTGAACAATAACAAACTAGCACTTGGCTTTAACATTGATCATATTATCAATATTCGCCAGGCAAGGTTTACCCCTTATCCTGATTTATTGGAAACCATTAAAACCGTAGAAGCTGCCGGTGCGGATGCCATTACCTTGCACCTACGTGAAGATCGTCGGCATATTCAGGATGATGATGTCTATCTCGTACGAGAGCACTGTACAACACGTATGAATCTGGAAATGGCCGCCACTGAGGAAATGACCAAAATTGCTTGTGATGTACAGCCAGAAGATTGTTGCGTAGTCCCCGAGAAGCGTGAGGAATTAACCACAGAGGGCGGCCTTGATGTTATTGAACATTTTGATCGCATTAAAAAAACTACCCAGACATTAAATCAGCATAATATTAAAGTTTCTTTGTTTATTGAACCCAGTATTGAGCACATTCGCAGAGTCCCAGATATTGGCGCCCCCGTTATAGAACTGCATACAGGAACTTATGCAAACGCTACCGGTGATCAGCAACAACGAGAGCTGGAACGTATTCAACAGGCATCTCAGTTCGCCAGTGAGCAGGGGATTCAAGTCAATGCGGGTCATGGTCTTGATAATATCAATACCACGGCTATAGCTGTGATTCCGCAAATACAAGAGCTGAATATCGGTCATTACCTGGTGGCTCGCGCTGTATTTGTTGGTATAGAACAAGCCATCAAAGAGATGCAACAAATAATGGCGGCTGCACGCGCGTGAACATCTCAGGTATTGGTACAGATATTATTCAAATTGCCCGTATCGAGACTGCGATAGAGAAACACGGTCAGCGTTTTGCCAAACGTATCTTGCACCGTAATGAATTAGCGATATATAACGTTCATCACAAACCTGTTAGCTATTTAGCCAAGCGCTTTGCTGCCAAAGAAGCGGTCGCCAAGGCGCTGGGAACAGGCATTGGTAAACACGTCTCACTTATCGAGATTGAGACCCAGAATGATAGTCAGGGAAAGCCTGTGATCTTATTTCATGGACAAACACAAGACTATGTAACCGAACAAGGTATTACCCAGAGTTTCCTTAGCTTATCGGATGAACGTGATTATGCGATTGCTTATGTCATTCTGACAGCTGCATAGACAAGCTCCTAAAAAAAGAGTCGAAATAAAATGCAATACCCAACCATTGAAGCAACCATTGGAAATACACCGTTAGTACGTTTGCAACGACTGCCAGGCAAGACCAGCAACACTATTTTAGTCAAGTTGGAAGGCAATAATCCAGCAGGATCCGTTAAAGATCGTCCGGCATTAAGCATGATAATCTTGCCGAACAACGTAAAACCATCAAACCAGGCGATACTTTAATTGAAGCTACCAGTGGAAACACGGGTATTGCACTTGCAATGACAGCAGCCATAAAAGGCTATCATATGTTGTTGATTATGCCAGAAACAATGAGTGAAGAACGTCGTGCATCTATGAAAGCATATGGTGCAGAACTGATATTGGTATCTAAAGAAGAGGGGATGGAAGGCGCTCGTGATCTGGCCGAGAGTATGGCCGCAGAAGGCAAGGGGATACTGCTTGATCAGTTTGCCAATGAGGACAACCCGGAAGCTCACTATCGGACCACTGGCCCAGAAATCTGGCAACAAACCCATGGCGAGATAACGCACTTTGTCAGTGCTATGGGTACGACAGGTACTATCATGGGTACAGCGCGTTACCTGAAAGAGCAGAATAAGGAAATAAACATAATCGGCGTGCAGCCAAAGAGTGAAGAAGAATCTATCCCCGGCATTAGGCGCTGGCCTGTTGAATATTTGCCTGAAATTTTTGATAGCAAGCGCGTTGATAAGGAAATGGATATTACTCAGGAAGAAGCAGAAACGACCATGCGAGACCTCGCCAGCAAAGAGGGAATATTTTGTGGTATCTCTTCCGGTGGAGCTGTCGCAGCAGCTTTGACGTTGTCAGAGCAAGTAAAAAACGCAATTATTGTTGTCATTATTTGTGATCGAGGTGATCGCTACATATCAACCGGAGTGTTTCCCGCATGAATTTTTTAGTATTTGCCATTCACACAGTAGCTGATACAGAAACGGGTGTCAGAAAATACAACTTGGGTGATCTTGATGACAAGAGTGCATTAAAAGCCATTATGCATTTGCACCGGCAATCGGGTAAAAACGTGTTGCCACACTATATGCAACGCATCGTTGCGATCACTACAGTATATAGAGGGGATGGCGTTACACTCGATATAAATACATTCGCTAATAAGACCAATGCAGACTCTGAGGCATCTATTCTTAGCCAGTTTTTTAAGAGTATTAACAGCTATAAAGTACCTACTCTCATATCCTGGGATAGTGCGGGTAATGATATACCAGTTTTGATGTACAGATGTCTGAAGCATAAAATCTCAGCTACTTTGCTAATGGCTAAGCAGCCTATTTCTTTAACACACGCAATTAGTAGTTATCAACCTGATGCATCGACGTCACAAGAGAATATTATGTCGCTGCTTGGGCTGGACTATGTGGCTAGCCTGAGTACTAAAGAAGTATGGAAACACTGGAGCAATGGAAATATCGAACTCATAAAAAAGAACTGTATTTGCAAGGCGTTAAATAGCTACAGAGTTTATCTACGTTATCAGTTAATGAAAGGTGAGGTGACTCCGCAGTATTTTGAGCATGAGGCGAGTCGTATCGAAAGGCTAGTGTTAGAACGCATGAGTGTACAATAAATAGGTATTTTATCTTCTAAGTTCATGTATTGTTTTTATTGATGGAAATCAAGTTTTATATTCTGTAAAGTATGGTCGTGCAAATATCTTTCGAGAAAACCTCCGAATCAGGGCAAGCATATATGGGTAGTGGGTTAAACCTGTGATTATTTGCTTTTATCACCACACCCTTCGACAAAGCTCAGGATGCTCGGACAAAGCTTGAAACCAAAAATCAACCACATAATCAACTACAAGCAACCTCAAACAAATTAACCTCTAGAGACAAAAAATGAACTTAGAACGTGCGCTAGGAATTGGATCAAACGTAGAAATATCAGATGAACAACGTGACAGATTGCATTTATATATCAATTTAAAGCTCGCCTCAACAGGTCAACCTGTTAGTCATAGTGGTGATGGTGATTTTATAGACTGTGCTAGCGACTTATTGAAAAGTTATCGGGAAAAAAACCGTTTACTTGCTGATATTCTTTGCCCTGCTGATCAGCGCATACAAACCTTTCTTGATGAATATCTGGCTGGTTGTGATGCCGCTGAAGCTCTCCCCAAATTGCCGGGAAATAGTTTGATGCTTGATCGTTACGGTGTTGCGCGTGAACTGTCACTGCCGTCAAGTAGCGACGAATTTGTTTCAGATATTATTTCTAGCTATCGAATTCGACAAGGCGTATTGCATAACCCTGTCAACGATAGACGCACTACAAAAGGCTCTTTTCATATCGCTGAAGATGGCTTGCCAGTTCCCGGTGATAAAAAAGCAGTGCCCAGAATCACCTATTCCAGATTATTAAAAGCGGCCTTGTCACCTCCTGACGACATTATGCAACTGCCGTTTACTGCGGATGAAGTCAATAAAGCTAAAATGTTCGTATCGTTGTTGCTACGGCCCGTTGTTTGCCCTGAAATACCCGGTGTAGATTCTGAGAAACAAATGGAGATTCGCTTCTTTGCGCCAGGTAATCTGGTTAGTAATCTTGATTTTGTTGAAAGTATCTTTGGAAATGCAGGAAATCCATTTCTTGCTGAGAACGATTCGGGCTTAGATGTTGAACATTGGACAGGTCACACAGGTTGTGTGATTTTGGCTCCTCATTTAGTCACCCTGAAGAAGAAGGACTTAGGTCTGCCACATTACGATGAAGCAACTGAACGTCAAAGAAAGGATGGTATGTGCTGGAAGCAAGAAGATGAGCTTTATAATGATGGCGAATCTTTCAAGATAACAGCGCGTGACAAGAAGGGCGTTATGGTTACCATGCTAGCGGATAACTATTATGGTTATTGCAAAAAAGAAGTGAAAACCATGCTCAGTTATTCTACTAATCTCTTCGGTCTGGCAGAAGAGGAACATGCCGGTGGAGCACTAGCCTTTAGACGACGTAACCACGGTATTGAATTTGGAGTTGATAGCCGGTCTCGTAAGGATCCTGAGAAATATAACTTCAAAAATCTGCTCAAGACATACGGGCATTGTATGGATGTTCAGCCCGAAGGCTATGCACTGGATAAACAATTCCCAGATATTGTTTATGTACCATTGGATATCAGAATGGAGCTGGATAATCAAAGCATACGTTGGCAGCATGAAGGTAAAGAAAGTAACATCAGACTTCAGCCGGGTAAAATCTACATTCAACCCAATGGCTATAAAGTTGAAATGGAAAAACATCCTGGTGCACCATCATGGAGAATAGTTGGCACAGCGGCAGAGGGTGTTTTTTGTCATAAGCCTTGTACGGTATCCGGTGGCGGTAAGTCTGAAATTTCTAAATCGCTCAACGATGCTGTCATCTACGGGTCTATTTATATCAATAACTTAAAAGAAGATCTTGATAAGGTAGAAGAGGTCTTTAACTATGATTATTCGAACCGATTAAAGCCAGGTTTTGAGCAGGAAGACAGGGATTCTTCGCGGCAGCCTCTGAGTCTGGAACGTAGCTTGGGTTCTATCATCAAGTTACTTACTCCTTCAGTGGCAACTACGGATTCCTATAATGAATGGCTAGCGGGTGTTCCTGCAAGAATCTTGTCAATCGTATTTATTATTAAACGGTTTTATCGGGAGGATTGGGGAGATAACTGGCGTAAGCACTTTAGTGTTGATGTGATTAATGGCAGACCGGGTCATGCGCTAAAGCTGGAAGGTAGAGAACTGGTTGCTTCGTATTTGAGAGTGGGTCTGGATAAGGAAAACACTTGGCAAACCTACAAGGTAAGACAGGACTTTATTGCTACCGAAAAAGTACAGATGGAAGATGACATTACCGTTTCTGTAGTAGTAAGTAGTGATGTATTAGCCAACAAATCTCCGCTATCAGATAACCCCAGTATCAAGTTAACTAAGAATTGTGAATTCCGCCTTTTTCAACGACCCGATGAAGCAATACATCGTGGCTATGATAAGCAGACAGAAATTGACATGTCACAACCCGCGAACTTTATTGCCAACTATGAACCTTTAATTAACAGTAAGTTATCAAACGAAGTTGAAGATATTGTTGAGTTTCAAAAATATACTGATCCGATGAAAAACCTGCTACAGGCAAGTTACGATAAGGGCGATCAATATGTCGTTTCTTCAGCACAGCCACGCATGGTTAATGGTGAACCCAGTAAAAATCCTCGGTATCTACAAATCAGACCTGATTTGCAACAACCAATGCGTACTTATGCAGCTGAAATGGGTGCAAGATTTCATCGACAAGTTCCGGCTGATCAGACTTTAATCCAGAATGTAAACTCGGTACTAACAGGCCGCAGGAACAATCCGCCTGAACCGGGGATACGTCCACTAGCTGTTTATAACCCCATTCACTATCAGGAACTACCAGAATTGTTTATGGATTTCATCTGTAGTGTCACGGGTAAGTCACCTTCAACAACGGGAACAGGAAGTGAGGGTGCATTAACTAAAGGGCCCTTTAACGCATTATCGACTACAGCTGATTTAAACAACACGCTGGTTTCGTTTATAATCTCAGGCTACGACGGCTTCTCAAGTGCAGCAGGTTATATTGGTGCTGATTTACGTGTTGATCATGATATTAGCTTGTTAATACCCGAGATTTGGGCACGCCTAAAAAAAGATGAACGTAAAGCGGACTATCTCATTGAGAATGATTATTTAGAACCTATTAAAGA
>CAZDMX010000121.1:0-6606 GCA_964506085.1 uncultured Thiothrix sp.
GACAGGGTGAAGGTCTGAACATTAGGTGAGGAGCAGTCCACTCTACCCTCGGTCTGGATTGAAGCAAAGGTTTCTCAACAGTAAACGGTGAACCCTTTTAGATAGGTGCTCAGCGTTCCATTATCCAAATGGCTAATGAACCGCCCCGTGCGGGGTGGGGAGGGCTAGAGAGAAACTAGCCCTTACCCGATTTAGCTCAGGTGTTGAATCTGGAAAATTTTGATAGAGAGTTTCTTTTAACTTATTGATATTAATTCTAAAATATGATACTTGTAGCTTAATGCATACTCTGAAAAATAAGTGTTTAGAATCTTTGTAAATCTATACTTTTCCTTTTACTGACCCAATGAGAATTTACGTTCCTATGGATACACAATGAGATTCCCAAGCATTATAAATAAACTGTAACTATAAATCCTATTTTCAGTCTGTAATAGAAGGTTTATAACCAATAGAGCGTATATTTTCATTCGGTATTTGTTAATGTACCTTATCCCATTGAGGTACTTCATCGCTCATTTGAACGGAATCAAGAATTTTACTTACTTTATTTTTTAATGTAGAAATATCCTTTCTTGATCTTCTTTCCTTGATACTTGAAAGTGCTTCAATTTGACTAATTTGAGTTGTAAGCATGTAATTGGCAAGGTTATTCATGGAAACACCTTGCAAGTGTGCTTCCGTCTCTAACCTTGACTTTAAATCAATTGGGATTCTTAAGGTAACTACTTGTGTCTTACTCATAATTTTTTCTCCACATTTGATAGAAATCTTTTGGTGTTAAGGGTTTATACCCAAAGCCTTTTAAGTCACCACTATTAAAATCACGAATATTGGATGTGATTAGATAGTCACTGTTACTTGCGAAAGCACATTCCACAAATAAATTATCTTTTTCATCTCTTAAATTTGGTCGAAGTCGATAATAAAATTTATGTTTTTGAGCCAGTAACACCATCAAGTCAATTACGTCTTCTGATTGCTCTATGTTCAGATTCGTTAGTTTAAGAATTTCTTCTCGCTTGAGTACATCGTCATACTCAAGTGTTACTTGAGTTGACACGGCTAATTGTATTTTTTCATTTATAATCAGTCTCAGTATTTGATGCGATGCACCAGTTTTACTTATGAGGCCTGCTACTAAAACATTGGTATCCATTGTCACTATCATGGTAATTATGATAGTACATATGATTACATATTTCCAATCAATTGAGGATGGTTGTGTTTTGAAGAGCTACACATAATGACTCCCTCTAGGCGCTAGCCTCCAAAATCGTGGGTTAGCCAAAAGCCAGTGCCATACTTATTTAGATTAATAATCTTATGGCTGTGGTACAGGCTGTACATCACTACTATCAGCAATCGATATGATAGTTCCAGAACTGACCTGAAAGACTACAATCTGTTGATGCATCTCTATGAATACATCCAGTAAATCAGCATTGTCGGGTGCTGAATCACCGCCTTTTTTCGGAGTTAGGAATGTTGAATGTTCACCCTGAGTAAAGCGGACAATTCCATTGACACCAGCTACTGTGCTATCTACAGATTGTAACCCCATAATACGGGCAAGTGGTTCTGTACCAGAGAGCGGTGAGGGCGGCACAAACTCTGGATCAGGTTGAGCAGCTTGAGGAACAGTATTAGGAACTGTTTGGTCAGGCAGATTGTCACTAGTACCATCTCCGACTACTTCAATCATGTGGATGGGGTGATTATTGACAGCAGCTACTGCATAGTTGATCGGGTCAGCTGAATCTAGGATTTGTTGTGTCGCTCCTAAAAAGGCTTGTAAATCTGTATTTTCAGTGATACCTACAGCGGCTAGGCCTGCTCTAATCACAGGGCCGAAGGATGCTGATCCATTCACCAATTGTGCAATACCACCACCCGTTGTTACTAATGATGTTGGCGTAGTCTGGTTTTCAACAGCTAGATAAGGGACTGCAATAAATCCACCGAGTGAGTGTGCTAACAGACCGACTTTGCTCGTATCAATGTTAATACCTGGTATATTCCCAAGACTTCTTCTTAACACAATCATGTTAGATACACCTTGTCGAATATTGTCACGAGAGGTAAGTAAACTGGTGAGGTTAAGAAAATGAGTGCCTGAGTCATCTATGTTGCCATCAGGGCCAGCTGCACTGGTGGCGTTATTGACAAAGTCAAGATCAAAGGTCAATTCAACATCATTTGGAAAAGGGGTATTGGACGCATGCAAAGCTGCTAAAGGATTAACAGCGGGATCTGTTGCTGTAATACCATGAAGAGGTAAATCTATTGCAATAGTCGCGATACCTTGTGAAGCTAAGGAATCCGCATGAATAAGCGCATCTGTTCTTAATCGTGTGATACCGTGTTGATAGATGGTAATAGGCCATCCTGTAGCAGGTTGGGTTTTACCAGAGTTAGCATTTGGAATGGTCAATATCAGAGGGATCGTCAGCGTTGTAGTCGCAATAGGTAGACTATTAAGACCGGCTGATTCTGTCCAGAATTTAGTTCTTGGTGCGGTTGGGTCTTGCGCACTAGGAGGAGTGAGATAGTAGGGGATATCCAGTGTGCCAATGAAGACATCAGCAATCCCGAGGAAAGCTGAGTTAAGATCTTTTGTCGTATTATCTGTTGGTGCTGCAACGATGGTGCCGGCAGCAACTGTGTCTGCAAGTCCTTGCAAAACAGTGGCTATGGATTGGGTTGTAAACGACCAGCTCAAGATAATATCATTTTCTGTAATGTCATCAGCAGCGGAAGTATTAGCAGTAGAAAAGCCGATTGCTGAATTTTCCATGGAATTGATAAGACCTTGTAATTGTACAGCTTGTGTAAGGTCAGGAAATGTTCCAGCGGGTTGTTGGGTTAAATCATTATCTCCTCTGAGGATGAGGTAACTACCTGAGCTGGTTACTGGAGTACCGTTTGCGAGTTTCATTGCGTTAGTCAGTATCACCATGTAAGTGGTATTGGCCGCTAATGGTTTAAGAGGTACAAGGGCAAGTGTTTTGTTATCACCAACCACTGATGCAGCTATATCTGTTGAACCTAGTTCAGCAAGTACTCCCGTTACAGCACCGTTAGCTAATCGGCTAACTCGAAATACACGAATACTGGTTCCTATGACAAGCGAAGCTGGATCAAGCGGTGAACCAAAAGTTGTCGTAATAGGATTAACTGTTGAAAAGCCATCAAGTGTATTCAAAGCAGACCTAACTGGATTTAGGTCGCCATTTGCATCCGGTGGGTTTGGAAAGTTGAGCCTTCCATCCGCACCGAATAAAAGGTTATTAGTAGTTGGTCCGCCATCAGCAGGACTAAATGCAGCTGAAGTGCTTGCGGGAACAGGCGGTGGTGAGTTATCGAAATCAAAATTGGTACCACTGCCGCCACAGCCGCTTAGCCCTAGGCTCAATAAGGAGCTAGACAGTAATAATGAAAACTTATTAACAACTTTTTGGGCTTTTGTATTAATCGTCATGTCAGTTTCCTAGAATGTCAAGTTAACTTGTGCGCTGAGAATATCAACATCGGCTTCATAAACACCTTTTATGGTAAATCCGTTATCACTACTGGTGTGGTTGATAGGTGTGTCATCTACAAACAGATGTGAATAACCGATATCTAGATTCATATGTTCTTTAATCTTATAACCCACACCGAATGAAATCCATGTGCGATCATTGCCAGGGATTCGAGGTGTTCTCAATGAAGCACTAGGGATAGGTGATTCATCAAAGGCTATACCACTTCTAAGCGTAAGTTTATCGTTGTATTTATAGTTTCCACCAATAGAGAATCTCCACACGTCTTCCCAGTTTTCAGGTGTTAAGGCCACATCAGCACCTGTGCCATCAACCACTCTGAGTTCCTCGAAGCTACTCCAACCTGTCCAGGTCGCATCGGCTAATAGCTCCAACTTACTGTTTAAATTATGGGCAACTGAAAGAGAAAAACTATCAGGTAAGCTGGCTTTAGCAGTAACATTTCGGTTTTCAAGTCTTGCTCCCGGTGCTTGTAAAGCTTGCTGGAGAGTAGCACCCGCTTGATTTACTATGATCTGCCCGAGTGCGTTATTAACCTCAAATTCTGCTTTACCTTCTAATGTATGCTCGATTTTAGAGCGGTAGCTTGCACCTAGTCGGGTACGATCAGTAGGCTCGAATAGTACCCCAAGATTAAAGCCATAAGATATATCATCACCGGTTATCTCTGCGTTACTGTCTGTAGCAGAGTTTCCTAAAGTGAGTGGAGAGGGTAGGGCAGGGTTCCTGCATTGGTTCAATAGAGCAGAGCTGTTAGCAATCGTTGCTGCGCTTAGACAGGCAGCGGCTGAATCGATTTTACTACCTAACGTTACATCAATATATTGTAGACTTACACCACCCCCAATAGAAAGCCTATCAGTTGCTTTCCACGACAAGGCGGGATTAATATTAAGAGTTAGCATTTCAGAGTTGGTTGCAAGATATCGACCTATCCAGTCATCCTTATAAGTCACTTCCAGGCCAAAAGGTGCATTGACACCAATGCCGACATGCATTTTTTCATTAATAGGTCGGACATAATAAAGATTAGGAACAAAGGCCACCTTATCTGCAGTATCGTTGGGTTGGCCGGCAAGAGCAGCTACAGCTGCGTCTGTATTACCCTGAACCAGTGCAGGATTGATACTTGAACCGCGATCTGTAAATTTCGCCGTAGGAATAATGATATGAGCAGACTGGGATACAGATGGCCTATCTCCTAGTCGTGACATGGCCGCTGGATTAAACCAGATAGTTGATGCATCCTCCCCGACTGCAGCGGCTCCTGCATAAGCATTGCCCATTCCAGATGCAGAGTTTTCTATGATGGCAAATCCTGCAGCATGAAGTGTCGAGTGAGAGATAAGTAACGAGAGAGATAGCGAGGTAAGTAAGAATCTTTTAGCCATAACAAATCCTGATAGAAATATAAAAATGCAAAAAAACCACAGGCAATGTCCATAATGAACTTGCTATGGCAACCCACCAAAGGTACTGATTAGTCGAGTATCAGGACGATTGTTGATGGAATCATCACTTGCCCTGTAGACCTAAAATATAGTGTAGTACAAATCTGGGTGTTGTTTTTACTGTACAGTAAAAATTTACGTCAGATCAACTGGATTAACTGATACTAATATTAGCAAGTGTTTTGTAGGGCAAAGTTTGCCTAATTAGCTTTGTTAGCTTTGATCCCCTGCATTAATTCTTGATAGTTGGGTAGGGTGGGTGGAACCCACCTTTCGGAGGTGTGATTTAGCACCGCTGGTGGAATCCTTCCACCCTACTGAGGGTTTGAGCTTTGATTCCTAAGCTCATAAAAATACGATACAAACTGGCTAAATGTATTCGTTTCAATGGCGGCTCTAATCTCTTGCATTAACTCTTGATAGTAATACAGGTTATGAAGGGTGTTTAAACGCGCTCCAAGAATCTCTCCACATTTATCAAGATGACGAAGATAAGCGCGGGAATAATTCTGGCAAGTATAACAACCACAGTTTTCATCTATGGGTCGCGTATCAAATTTAAATTTAGCATTGCGAATTCTTACCGTGCCAAAACGTGTAAACAGATGACCATTGCGCGCATTGCGCGTCGGAATCACACAATCAAACATATCAATACCGCGCTTAACCGACTCAACTATATCTTCTGGCTTTCCCACACCCATAAGATAGCGGGGCTTATCCGTAGGTAATAATGGCAAGGTGGTTTCCAGAACCTGATCACGTTCATCTTTAGGCTCACCTACGGACAAACCACCCACAGCATAGCCATCAAACCCAATATCAATAAGCCCTGAGGATGATTTTTTGCGTAAATCATCAAACATGCCACCTTGAACAATTCCAAACAATGCAGCTGAGCTATCTCCATGTTCATCTTTACTGCGCATTGCCCAGCGTAGCGATAACTCCATAGACTCACGCGCTTCTGTATGTGTGGCAGGGTAGGGTGTGCATTCATCAAAGATCATAACAATATCAGAGCCAAGCTTGCGCTGGATCTGCATGGAGTATTCAGGGGTAAGCATTATCTTTTCACCATTAACGGGTGAGCGGAAGGCAACACCTTCTTCGGTAATTTTGCGTAACTCTGCTAATGAGAAAACCTGAAAGCCCCCAGAATCTGTAAGGATGGGTTTATCCCAATGCATAAAGTCGTGCAGATCACCATGTTGCTGGATGATTTCGGTACCGGGTCTTAGCATTAAATGAAAAGTATTTCCTAAAATTATTTCTGCTCCCAGTTCTGTTAACTCCTCTGGCGTGATCCCTTTCACCGTTCCATAAGTTCCTACGGGCATAAATGCAGGGGTTTGTATGCTGCCGCGAGGAAAGGTCAATTCTCCGCGCCGAGCTTCTATGTCTCTGTTAAATAGCTTGAATTTCATTAATAAGGTTCGATAGGTAAGTTGATTAATAGTGCAATATAACCTGTTGCCCTTCCAAAACAAATAATTAAATAATTATATTATAATACTATAACATGTTGTATTTTGAGACTATAGTTACTGTGGCGTATTGACAACACCCTGTATTGTTGACATTATCTTTTTTGATATATCTCACGAATT
>CAZDMX010000122.1:0-934 GCA_964506085.1 uncultured Thiothrix sp.
TTTCCCTGTCTTGTGTTGTTTTAATGAAAATATTGCAGCAACTGGGATTGCTTCGTCACCAAGCGATGACACTGCTTTTTTTTGGCGCATTGCCTACCATGGTTCTATTAGGTTCAATAACGATGAGAGAATCTTATCAAATATTGTTTTTTATGCTTACGGTATATTTTGGAATAAAAATGCATGGCAAGGGCGGTATAAATATCTATCTTATTGCCATGGTGGTGTCTGCCTTGGTTATGGGGTTATTTCATCATGGATCAATTGTGTACGCAATTTTTTTGATTGTCATGATATTGGTTTGGTCGCCTCGGCCAACTTCTGGTTTAGGGTATATAAAAAAATTACGAATTATGGCAATACTCTCTATACCTGTTTTTTTGATAGGTGTTTTTATAGTATCAAAAATGCAAATTCATGGGTTAACTGGACTTGCTTCATTGGCCAATATGGATCTGTTGGAAAGCGTTTCAAAATTTCGAGATAGCGCAGTATCAGTAAGGGCTACGTACGCTGTTGAGCTGGACCTTTCGACACCTTTTATGGGTATTTATACTGCAATTTTATTGCATTTTTATTATTTATTTTCTCCTTTTCCATGGCAGATTAATACTGTTGTCGATATTTATGCAGCCTTGGAGGCAACTCTACGTATGCTGCTTATTTATTATTCCGTAAAACATTGGCACCATAGTCATGGCGAGCAACGACGGATGTTAGGGTTGATGTTAATTCTCTTCTTTAGTATGACCTTTATGTGGGCGATGGGGACAACAAATTACGGTACAGCAATGAGGCACCATATGTTGAGCTGGTGGATTCTTGTCATAATGGGAATATCACCATTAGTGGCAGCTATACGCAGCTTTTTCCTGGTTTCTATTGCTAATAGACGTTAATTTGTAATATTTGTAGAGAAATACAGACGCTGACC
>CAZDMX010000122.1:944-6604 GCA_964506085.1 uncultured Thiothrix sp.
AGTACATATTATTACTGGTCTGAATACAGGTGGAGCTGAGCGAGCACTTTATAATCTATTGCAAGGTGGGTTAAGAACGGAGTTTGATAGCCACGTTATCTCTTTAAGTGATACGGGTACTATGGGGCCACAGATTGAGGCATTAGGGGTACCAATAACTGCTTTAGAAATGCGAGCTGGACGTCCATCGTTATCAGGTTTGTTAAAGCTACGTACAGTTATTAAAGCATTACAGCCTGATCTCATTCAAGGTTGGATGTACCATGGTAATTTGGTGGCGACATTGGCGCGATCTGTCTTTTTTAAAAAAGCAGCATTGGCCTGGAATATTCGTCAGTCTTTATATCAGACAAAGACAGAAAAATTTCTAACTCGCCAAGTCATCAAAGCAAACCGATTTTTCTCAGCGTCATCTGACGTCTTGTTGTATAACAGTCAACTTTCACGCCAGCAACACGAGAATTTTGGTTTTTTTGGCTCTAGAGGGCAGGTTATTGCCAATGGAATTGATGTCAATCATTTTCGTTTTTCTGAAAGTCAGTGCCAACGAATTCGAACAGAATTAACTATCCCTATAGATGCGTTGATCGTCGGGCATGTGGCACGATTTCACCCGATGAAGGATCATACTAATTTTTTACAGGCGGCAAAGACGATTGCTTTACGTTACCCTAATGCCCATTTTTTGCTCAGTGGTCGGGATGTTCACCTGGATAATGTTAGTTTCAAGAAAGAAATCCCAGTGTCATTGCAAGGCAGGTTTCATTTGCTTGGTGAGCGCAGTGATGTGGCGGATTTAATGAGCGCTATGGATATTTTTTGTCAAAGTTCTTGGTCTGAGGCATTCCCCAATGTGCTGGGTGAGGCGATGGCCGTTGGTGTGCCTTGTGTTGCCACTGATGTGGGTGACAGCGCACTCATTATTGGTGATAGTGGTGTGATGGTTGCTCCTGGAGATAGCATGGCCCTTGCATCAGGTATCGAGTCATTGCTTACATTACCTACCCCTGAGCGTCGTATACTGAGGCAGCAAGCACGTGGTCGAATTAAAGATAAATTTACCTTGGGTAAAATTGTTGACCAGTATGAGGCTCTTTATAAAACAATAATTTTAGAAAAGAGAAAAAGTTAATGTGCGGCATAGTGGGTTATTGGGATAAGCGTGGTGCAAATACCATGGTGGTTGAGCAGATGGCTCTGCGTATTCGGCATCGTGGTCCAGATGGTAGCGGTGTTTGGTTAAATGACTCAGAAGAGTTGGCGATGGCGCATCGCCGTCTTGCTATTATTGATTTAACACCAGCAGGACATCAACCGATGACATCCCCTTGTGGCCGTTTTACCTTAGTATTTAATGGTGAGATTTATAATCACACTGATTTACGTGCAAATTTGCAGCGTGAAGGAGGGGGTTTTGATTGGCGAGGGCATTCGGATACCGAGACGTTATTAGCGGCTTTACGTCATTGGGGTTTAGAAAAAACACTGCGGTGTTTGAACGGAATGTTTGCTTTTGCACTATGGGATAACGAAGAAAAGAGTCTATTTTTGGCGCGTGATCGTATGGGGGAGAAGCCGCTCTATTATGGCCACAATGGCGGCTGTTTTTTATTCGGCTCAGAGCTAAAGAGTTTTAAGGCACATCCAAAATGGCAAGGTGAGGTGGATCGAAATGCCTTGGCATTGTTTATGCGCCATAACTATGTGCCGACACCTTGGAGTATTTATAGGGGTATTAAAAAACTACCGGCCGCACATTTTTTGGTGATTCGTGAGTTTGGACAGAGTATTTCCGAGCCGCACTGTTATTGGGATATGGCTGAGATCGCACAGCACGGCGTGTCCTTGCAAGCCAAGGGTAATGTTGAGCCACTGATTGATGAGTTAGATGAATTGTTACGTAATGCCGTGCACAGTCGTATGACGGCAGATGTTCCCTTGGGAGCCTTTTTATCGGGAGGCTTTGATTCCACCACGGTGGTTGCCCTGATGCAGGCACAATCGTCACGGCCAATTAAAACCTTTACCATTGGTTTTCATGAAAAATCTTATAACGAAGCCGACCATGCCAAGGCAGTGGCGAAACATTTAGGCACTGATCATACCGAGCTTTATGTGACGGCTGAAGAGGCGATGGCGGTGATTCCACGTTTGCCGACTATTTGGGATGAGCCTTTTTCCGATTCTTCACAGATACCCACTTTGTTGGTCAACGAACTAGCACGTAAATATGTCACGGTAAGTCTTTCGGGTGACGGAGGAGATGAGCTTTTTTGTGGGTATAATCGTTATACACAGGGTTATCAAATATGGCGTAAGTTACAATTATTACCCGCTCCATTACGCCGACTAATTGGCTCGTTGATGCAGGCTTTGCCAGGTGCACCATTAGAACATTTGCTTGGCTTATTACCCAAACAGTTTCAGGTGCCACATTTAGCTGATCGTTTGCCAAAATTAGCAGGGGTGATAAAAGAAAAATCCAGTAAATCTTATTATCATCGTCTTGTTTCTCATTGGAAAGAGCCGAATAGGTTGGTCATTGGTGGAGTCGAACCAGAAACAATTTTCAATCAACCTGGCGAGCATCCTGAATTGACAGATTTTCGTGAGAAGATGATGTATCTCGACAGCATGACCTACTTACCCGATGATATTCTAACTAAAGTAGACAGGGCAAGTATGGCGGTGAGTTTAGAAGCACGGGTGCCGTTACTGGATCATCGTGTAGTGGAGTTTTCCTGGAAAGTGCCTATGTCGCTCAAGTATCGGGATGGCAAAGGCAAGTGGCTACTGCGCGAGGTTCTGTATCGTTACGTTCCACGTGAATTAATGGATCGTCCTAAAATGGGTTTTGGTGTGCCCATCGAGCACTGGTTGAGAGGGTCTTTGCGAGAGTGGGGCGAGGAACTGCTGAGTGATAGGCGTCTTAGGGAAGAAGGTTTTTTTGACCCTGCCCCGATACGTAAAATGTGGCAAGAACATATTAATGGCAAACGCAGGTGGCATTACTATTTGTGGGATGTGTTGATGTACCAGGCCTGGTTGCAAGAGCAGAAAGAGAATATATTGTGAAAAATCTGCTCATCGTTGATGATGTTAGGCATAAAATTATAATACTTAAATCAGGAATTATTGTGCGGTTTTTTATTACGCTAGACTATTCATGAAGATATATAATGGATAGAAAAAAACTGTTATTTATTGTCAATGTGGATTGGTTTTTTATCTCTCATAGGTTGCCTATTGCCTTACAAGCAATGAGTGAAGGTTATGAGGTTCATTTGCTCTGCACGATCACTAATAAAGCTGAATATCTTGAAAATTTTGGTTTAATAGTACATCCATTTTCGTTCTCTAGAAGTGGTAAAGATACGTTTAAAGAATTTTCCTCTGTTTTTAAACTTTATAAGAAAATCAAAAGAATAAAACCTGATTTGATTCATTTAGTGACTATAAAGCCTGTGCTTTATGGAGGGATTATTGCTCGTTTTATTAAGGTGCCGGGAGTGGTGTCAGCTATTTCAGGGCTTGGTTTTTTATTTGTGAAAAGAGCAGGTTTAAGGGTGCGCTTGCTTCGATATGCGGTGTTATTTTTATATCGTTTGGCGATAAACCATCCTAATCAGCAGGTGATTTTCCAGAACCCGACTGATAGGGATGTGCTTGTTAAGGCGGCGGGGATACAGAAAAACAAAGTCAGTCTGATTCGCGGTTCTGGTGTTGATCTTCAGGGTTATGTGGCAACGCCTGAGCCTGAGGGGATTCCCGTTATTGTGATGGCATCCAGGCTGTTAAAAGATAAGGGAGTGCATGAGTTTGTTGCGGCTGCCAGAATAATTCAATCAAGAGGTATTAAGGCGCGCTTTCAATTAATTGGCGAGCCTGATTCGGGTAATCTCGCAAGTGTTTCTGCGGAGTCAGTATTGGCTTGGCAAGCAGAGGGAGTTGTCGAATGCTTGGGTTTTCGCTCAGACATTGCTGAGCTATTTTCAAAGGCTCATATTGTCACTTTGCCATCATATCGTGAGGGTCTACCCAAAGTTCTTGTTGAAGCGGCTGCGAGCGGTAGAGCTGTTATAACAACTGATGTGTCTGGCTGCCGTGATGTGATTGAACCGGGGAAGACGGGGCTATTGGTTCCGGCACGTGATGCAGAGGCATTGGCTTCAGCAATTCAGCAGTTAATAGAAGATATCAGCTTGCGTCAACGTATGGGCAGAGAGGGGAGACGATTGGCTGAAAAAGAGTTTTCCATAGAAAAGATAGTGCAAGCTCACCTAGGCATTTATAGAATGTTGGAAGCGAGAGTGTGAGCGAAGATAGCCGTACGAGTTTGCTGCTAACCGGTTCGACCGGTTTTTTGGGTGCGGCGTTGGTTGATTGCTTGATTGATGATGCCCGCTACCAGCTTGTCGTGGCTGTGCGTCGTGAAAGGGAAAACATAGCTTCAGGTTTGCAATCCATATTAGTGGGAGATCTTGAAGCCAGCACAGATTGGACTTTAGCTCTGTCAGATGTCGAAGTTGTCATTCACACTGCAGCCTGTGTTCATGTCATACATGACTCTACTAATGATGCACTAATTGAATTTCGCAGAATTAATGTCGAAGGCACGCTCAATTTTGCCCGACAAGCTGCCGCAGCGGGTGTAAAACGATTTATTTTTATTAGTTCAATTAAAGTTAATGGTGAGAACACTCCTTTGAATCAGCCTTATACATCGGAAGATACTCCTGCGCCGGTTGATCCGTATGGTGTTTCCAAATGTGAAGCAGAAGATGGGCTGCGTAGGCTGGCGCAAAAGACAGGGATGGAGGTGGTGATTATTCGTCCACCCTTAGTCTATGGTGTTGGGGTCAAGGCTAATTTTCTGACTATGATGCGTTGGCTGAATAAAGGTATTCCCTTACCGTTAGGTGCCATTCATAATAAACGCAGCCTTGTGGCACTGGATAATCTGGTTGACTTAATTGTTACATGCATTGATCATTTTGCTGCAGCTAATCAGACTTTTTTGGTGAGTGACGGCGAAGACCTGTCAACAACTGAGTTGTTACAACACATGGCTGTAGCGTTGGGTAGGCCAGTGCGCTTATTACCTGTACATGCAGGATTATTGAAAGCAGGTGCAATGCTTTTAGGTAAGAGTGAGGCTGCACAACGTTTACTGGGTTCGCTACAGGTAGATATCAGCAAAACAAAGGAAATGTTAAGCTGGACACCACAGATCAGTGTTAATGAGGCATTAAAGAAAACTGCTGAAGATTTTCTGGCGCGATATAAACATTAAGGGACCTCTGGTATTCTGGGCAGATTAGATTGCATGTCAAAGTCGAACATTTTGATGCTCAATTTTCTGCACGTATCTTTCAAGGGGGGAACCGAGCCTCGGGGTAAAAGAACCCTTGGAATATTTCGCCCAGACTTGATCAGAGGCTCCCTAGAATTCAAGCACATTGATTAAGTAGGCTGATTGCTTGGGACTGATGAGATTCAGGTTGCATATAGTGTGAATATGATATTTTCATTAAGATTGTTACCACGAACACGATGAATGATAAAAATGCCTAGGTTTTTTCGAAAGCAGCTTCGTTATTTTGCCTTTGGCCATGATGCTCTTATGATCCCGTTAGCATGGGCTGCTGCATATTGGTTTC
>CAZDMX010000123.1:0-2353 GCA_964506085.1 uncultured Thiothrix sp.
CGTCGGGCTCATAACCCGAAGGTCGTAGGTTCAAATCCTACCCCCGCTACCAAAAATTATAAAAAGCCCCGTTAATCGGGGCTTTTTTATTACCTAAATTTATTATCTAGGTTGTTTTATTTAGGCACATGAAATAGTAAAGTCATAAAAAACAAGAGAAAAGTAGAAAAAATGTCGCAAGAAACGTTAGAAAATCTAATTCAATCCACAGTCGAAGGACTAGGATATGAACTATGGGGTTACGATTACCGCCCACATAGTGATAACGGCTTGTTGCGCATTTATATAGAATCAGCCAACGGTATTACAGTAGAAGATTGTGCCACCGTTAGCCATCAAATTAGTGCTGTTTTTGATGTGGAAGACCCTATATCTTCTGCATACACGCTGGAGATATCATCTCCAGGAATGGATAGAATGTTATTCTATCCCAAACAATACCCAGCCTATATCGGAAAAACGGTGAAAATAAAAACCCGTATTCCATTAAATAACAGAAGAAATTTTAAAGGAACCATCGAAGAACTAACAGGGCTAGATGTGACTTTAAAGATTGATAATGAATTGTATGATATCCCGTTCGACGCTATTGAACATTCACGTTTAAAAAGTGGAAGCTAAAGGTTAAAAGCTATGAGCAAAGAAATTTTATATGTAGTTGATGCTATCTCCAATGAGAAAAATGTTGATCCTGAGATCATCTTTGAGGCTGTAGAAATAGCCTTGGCTACTGCAACTCGTAAGAAAAATAATCCTGAAATGGACGTTAAAGTCGATATCGACCGGGAGACTGGCGACTACGAAACCTTCCGCCAATGGGAAGTACTTGACGATGAATCTGAAGAGTTTGAGTCCACTGAACGTCAAATCCTCTTCAGTTATGCTAAGAAAGCAGGTCATGACCTTGAGATAGGTGAGTTTGTTCGTGAACCTATTGAGTCCGTTGAATTTGGGCGCATTGCCGCACAAACAGCAAAGCAGGTCATTGTACAGAAAGTACGACAAGCCGAACGTGAACGCATTGTTGAAGGCTTCCGCGATCGTATCGGCACATTAGTACTAGGAACCGTAAAACGCGTAGATCGTCGCGGTATTGTGCTGGACATGGGTGATAATGCCGAAGCATTAATTCCACGAGAAGAAATGCTACCTAAAGATATGGTTCGCCCTGGCGACCGGATGCGCGGTTACTTAAAAGAGATTATTGATGGCGGTCGTGGCCCACAGATTATTATTAGTCGTACCGACTCCAACTTGCTTATTGAGCTATTGAAGCTGGAAGTGCCAGAAATTGGCCAGGAGATGATAGATATCATGGCTGCTGCACGTGATCCTGGATCGCGCGCCAAAATAGCCGTTCGTGCCAACATGCCCAATCTTGATCCGGTTGGTGCTTGTGTCGGTATGCGTGGTTCACGTATCCAAACGGTGACCAATGAATTGAACGATGAGCGTGTTGACATTATCCCTTGGGATGACGATATCGCCACCTTTGTTATCAACGCAATGAAGCCTGCTGAAGTTCTCTCTATCGTTGTTGACGAAGAGAAAAAAGTCATGCGCATTGGCGTTGATGAAGAACAACTTTCTCAGGCTATCGGCAAAGGTGGACAGAACGTCCGCCTTGCTAGTGAACTAACGGGTTGGCAGCTTGACATCATGTCGGATGTTCAGGCAGAAGAAGAATCAATAAAAGAAAATGCCCTATTACAGGACAAATTCATTGAAGGTCTGGATATCGACGAAGATATTGCCAATATCCTTGTTGAAGAAGGCTTTACAACCCTTGATGACTTGGTGTATTACTTCGATGATGTATGCGCTATTGAAGAGTTCAATGAAGAACTGGCTGAAGAGTTACGCACACGTGCTCAAAACGCACTGTTAACTCAGGCAATTTCAGGCAACAGTGGTAGTCCCTCTGAAGACTTGCTAGAAATGGACACCATGACCAATGCACTGGCTTATAAGCTAGCTGCAAAAGGAATATACACCATGGAAGACTTGGCAGAGCAAGCAACAGATGAGCTACTAGATATCGAAGACATGACGGAAGAACGTGCGGGTGAGTTGATCATGACAGCGCGCGCGCCATGGTTCGCCGACGAAGAGCCATCAGCGGACAAAGAGACATCAGCAGACGAAAAGACATCAGCCGATGAGAAGCCTTCACCGGATAAAAAAACTTCTGATGAAAAGCCTTCAGAGGAAGAGTCTACGGCGGATAAAGAGCCTTCAGCGAATAAAAAGCCTTCAGCTGATAAAGCCCCCTCCGAGGATAAAAAAACCTCAGCGGATAAAGAGCCTTCAGCGGACAAAGAGCCTTCAGCGGACAAAAAACCCGTAAGTGAAG
>CAZDMX010000123.1:2453-6586 GCA_964506085.1 uncultured Thiothrix sp.
AAAGAGCCTTCAGCGGACAAAGAGCCTTCAGCGGACAAAAAACCCGTAAGTGAAGAAAAGACATCAGCAGAAACTGATGAAAAAAATGGATAAGGTAGGAGACAACACACATGTCAGAAATTATAGTAAAACAACTGGCCCAGATAGTTGGCACTCCTATAGATGTGATGCTGAAACAGCTTCAGGATGCCGGCATACCCGTTTCAAGCGAAGATGACTCTATCACCGATGAGCAGAAGCTTAAGCTGTTAGAATTTATCCGTGGAGGCCAACAAGTAAGCGCACCTGCAAAGCCTAAGCTCTCGATGAGCCGCCGCAATGTAACGGATCGCAAAATTACCAGTGCACATAGCGGCAACACCGTGAATGTAGAAGTACGCCGGAAAAAGCGTCCTTTACGCAAACCTGCATCGGCAAGCACTCCCGTTGCTGGTGATGTCCCGACTAACCGCTCAGAAGAGCTATCCAAACAGTTATCCGCTGAACGTCAAGCCTTACAAGACACCAAGCGTGATGCAGATATTGCCAAAGAAGAAAAAGCCGCTGCTAAACAACAGGCAGAAGCGCAGCAAGAAGAAGCTAAGCTGGCTGATGAAGCAGCGGATCAAGCTCAAGTAGAAGCCTCTCCCTCAGCGGCTGATACTAGTGATACTAAAACCAAACCGGATGACAGCACAGCAACATCCACACCCACTGAAACAACCGAAGAAAAACCTGATTTAGACTTCTTTGCAGCAGCAAGACGGCACAAGGCTGCTGGCGCAAATCAAGCTAAAGAAGAGGCTGCTTCACTCTTGAAGAAACGCCCTTCTCGCAAACCAAAGATAGTGACGCCTGCTGTAACGACAACCAAAGATGTCACTTCAACAGCAAACCAGAATAAAAATAAAAGTAAGCACAAAAAGCCATTCCAAGGTCGTGGCAATCAACTTCACATGGAAAAAGGAGTTAGCCGTCGTCGCAAGAAAGGTAAAGGCCGACAGCAAACAAGACAGGTCACCATTGAACGTGATGGTAAGCATGGCTTCGAAAAACCAACAGCCCCGGTCATTAAAGAAATCGAGATTCCTGAGACTATCGTGCTATCTGACTTAGCCAATAAACTTAGCGTATCATCAACGGACATCATCAAGCAGATGATGGGGATGGGCGTTATGGCGACCATTAACCAGTCTCTGGATCAAGATACTGCTATATTAGTTACAGAAGAATTAGGCCATACCGCGATACCAGTAACGGTTGCTGACGAAGATGAAGAGATACTTGCTTCGCTGATAGAAGATAATAGCGACCTTGAGCAACTTAAACGTCCACCTGTTGTTACTATCATGGGACATGTTGACCACGGAAAAACTTCTTTACTTGACTACATTCGAGAAAGCCGAGTAACCGCTGGCGAAGCCGGTGGAATTACCCAACACATTGGCGCTTATCAGGTAGAAACATCAAACGGCACTATTTCTTTCCTAGACACCCCAGGGCACGCAGCATTTACCGCTATGCGGGCTCGTGGAGCTAATGCAACGGATATTGTGATCGTTGTTGTCGCGGCTGATGATAGCGTGATGCCACAGACCAAGGAAGCCATTAAGCACACTCGCGCTGCAGGCGTACCATTGATTGTCGCCATTAATAAAATTGACAAAGAAAATGCCAATCCTGAAAAAGTTAAAAATGACTTAACAGCACTTGAAGTTATCCCTGAGGAATGGGGAGGTGATGATGTGTTTGTAGAGGTCTCTGCTATCACAGGTCAAGGTGTTGATTCTTTATTAGAGTCTATATTATTAGTCTCCGAGATGCAGGATCTGCAAGCACCAACAGAAGGCGCAGCAAGCGGCGTTGTTATTGAGGCAAGCATTGAAAAAGGCCGTGGCGCAGTCGCTACTGTATTGGTACAACAAGGCACCTTGAAGAAAGGTGATGTTGTATTATGTGGACAAGAATATGGTCGTATTCGTGCGATGCTGAATGATCAGGGTCAAACTATCACTACTGCTGGCCCTTCTTCTCCCGTTTCAATTTTGGGGCTTTCAGGCGCACCGGAAGCTGGCTCTGATATGGTAGTATTGGCAAGTGAGCGTAAAGCGCGTGAAGTCGCAACTTTACGTCGCCACAAAGAGCGCGACTCCCGCCTAACCTCGCAGCAAACTGCTAAGCTGGAAGCTTTGTTTGCCAACCTCGGAACAGGCAATAACGTCCAACAAGTTAATATTATTATCAAAGCAGACGTTCAAGGCAGTGTTGAAGCCCTTAGACATTCTTTGACTCAGCTATCGACAGATGAAGTTAAAGTGAATATCGTTTCTTCAGGTGTAGGAGGCATCAACGAAAGTGATGTAACCCTCGCACAGGCTTCTGACTCTATTATGATCGCCTTTAATGTACGAGCCGACTCATCATCAAAACGCCATGCCTCAGAAAGCGGTGTTGAGATTCGCTATTACAGCATCATTTATGAAGCCATTGATGATGTTAGAGACGCAATGAGTGGTTTACTAGCACCTGAGCTACGTGAAGAGTTCATGGGCATCGCTGAAGTTAAAGACGTATTCCGTTCTTCTGCAATGGGTGCTGTAGCGGGTTGCTTAGTGGTTGATGGTCACGTTTCTAAAGGCTTGCCTATTCGTGTACTACGCGATGATATAGTTGTCTATGAAGGTGAACTAGAATCTCTTCGTCGTCACAAAGACGATGTGAAAGAAGTACGTACAGGTACTGAGTGTGGTATTGCCATCAAAGATTACAACGATGTCCAGCCTGGCGACAAGATTGAGTGCTTTAAACGTACTGAAGTCGCACGTACCCTGTGACCCCCCTTAGCCCTTTAACCCTTATGGGATTAGATTAGATAGATCATCATGCCATTTGATTATTCCAGAACAGATCGTATAGCTGAGCAAATAAAGCGTGAGCTTGCTCAGCTAATTCGTGACAAAGTCAAAGACCCAAGAGTCGGCATGGTGTCTATTATGGACGTTAAAGTCGATAAAGACCTTAAACGTGCAAAGGTCTACTTCGACACTTTACAAGAAGACACTGCTAAAGAATCTGAAACAGGGCTTAACCGTGCAGCTGGCTTTCTTCGAAAAGAATTGGCTCGTAGCTTAAGCTTGCGAAACACACCTGAACTTAAGTTTATCTATGATGACACTGAAGTTAAAGCTGATGCTTTGAGTATTCTGATTGATAAAGCTATCAATAGTGACAAATAATCCGTGGCGCGAAGAAGAAAAGGGCGCCCAATTAACGGTATCTTATTACTCAACAAGCCTCTGGGTATCAGCTCAAATCGAGCATTACAGAATGCCAAACATCATTATCAAGCCCAAAAAGCAGGTCATACCGGTAGCCTTGATCCTTTAGCAACGGGCATGCTGCCTATTTGTTTTGGTGAAGCCACCAAAATATCATCATTCTTACTTGATTCTGATAAAACCTATTTAACCACAGCGACACTTGGCACAACCACTTCTACGGGTGATGCCGAGGGCGAAGTACTGGAACAAAAAATCATTCCCATTCTTGATAAGCAGTCTATCGAATCAGTACTCAACAAATTTCGTGGTTGTATCGTCCAAATACCTCCTATGTATTCCGCGCTTAAACACCAAGGCAAGCCTCTTTATGAACTTGCCAGGCAAGGTATTGAGATAGAACGAAAACAACGTGAAGTGACTATTCACACTCTCGCATTACTGAGCTTTACGGATACGACTTTAGAACTTGAAGTAAGCTGCTCTAAAGGCACTTATATCCGTACTTTAGTCGAAGATATTGGTCATGAACTGGGCTGTGGTGCTTTTGTTTCCATGCTGCATCGGACAGAAGTTAAACCCTTTAAGAATCAAGAGATGATCAACTGGGATACCGTCGAAGCAGCGCAAGATCAAGACCTTATCGACCTGTTGCTACCTATTGATGCGGGTTTAACAGCCTTTCCGGAAGTCACATTGAATGAAAAGCAAACAGTGGCTTTACTCTATGGGCAAGCTATAGACATAGCGGTTCCCGATACTAGTCATATCCGAATTTATAATCAGAATCGTGTATTTTTAGGTATGGGAGTTCCGGATGGGGAGAATTGCTTAAAACCTAAACGGATTATGCAACAAAGCTTATGATACTTTTAA
>CAZDMX010000124.1:0-6569 GCA_964506085.1 uncultured Thiothrix sp.
CAGAGCCGTCAGCAAGAACAGAGCCGTCAGCAAGAACTAAGCCGTCAGCAAGAACAGGCTCGACAGCAGCAAGAATTTGAATCACAAGCACGAGCCGTGCTAAATGATGCTGATTCTGTATCAGCGTCTACATCTTCTGGTAGCACAAAATATCGTGTTAAGCGTGGTGATACCATGAGCAGAATTGCCTCTCGTTTACGTTATCGAGGTGTCTCCAATAATCAGATGATGGTTGCACTCTTTAGAGCGAACCCAGAGGCATTCTCGAATGCTAATATTAATGATTTAAGAACGGGTGCACTCATATCTAAACCATCAAGAAATGATGTGGTTGGAAACTCTTCTTCTGAGTCAAGACAAATCGTCAAACAGCATTATAGTCAGTGGAAAAAATACCGTTCAGGGCTTGCCAGTAAAACGGTTGCTCAGTCAGCAGCGCCAAAAGGTAATAACCCTAGCTCAACTGCATCGAATCAGGGTGGAACAGATGCTGATCAGGCTAGTCTAAGTGTTGTGGGTAGTACTGATAAAAGTGCTGCTACAGATCAGGCTTCTGCTGTGGGTACTGCTGAGTTAGAAAAGAAGTTAATCCTTGCTCAAGAAGCTTTAGCGAGTAGTAAAAGTGAAAGCGCAGAATTACAAGCTCGTGTCAGCAAACTTGAAGCGATTATTCGGAAAAAAGAACGCTTAATTACATTAAAGAATGACAAATTAGCGAGACTAGAAACCCAATTGGGTGGTCAGGGTCAGGCTGTAGAGCCTTCGGCAGTTAAAGAGCCTTCGGCAGTTAAAGAGCCTTCAGCAGTTATTAATAACACTCCAGTAAACGAATCTGAAGATTTAGTTCAGCAAGTAGCAAATCAGGATGAGCAAAATAATAATCGTATTATTCGCGGTGATGAGTCAGGCAATATCGTCTCACAAACAGCAGTCGATGCTGCTCTTGGTAATAGTATTGATGAAAATACGGATGAAGTTGCCACAAATAACGAAGTCGCAGAAGCGAATCCTTTCAAAACCGAAGATACTACAGATTCAAGTGGTGGAATCCTGGATCTCTTATCATCTCCACTAGTAGCTGCGATAGGTGGTGGTGGTTTACTAGCCCTGCTATTTGGTTGGTTATTAATGAGAAGATCATCTACGGCACTTGACGGCGATGAAGATATTGTAGAAGAAATCAAAGGTAAAGATGAAAATGATGACTTCTTTGCTGATGAGTCTGAATCTTTCACTTCTCCCATTGAAAATGATTTGGACAACAATGATAACCACTTTGTCGACACAAACCATGCGACAACAGATAATACTCTCGCAGAAGCTGATAGTGAAAGTGCTGATGAATTTGACAGCATTTTATCAGGTGATGATACTTTCGAAGAAGATGAAATCTTGCAGGAAGCAGATGTCTATATCGTTTATGGTCTGCATGAACAAGCAGAAGATGAGCTTAAGAAAGCCATCGCTAATAATCCAACCAAACTAGAATATCGTTATAAGTTACTTGAGAACTATAAGGCTGCTAATGATCCAGAAGCCTTTGTTGCAACAGCCAAAGATTTTCTTAAAGTTGAGGGTGATAACAAACAACAGTTATGGGATAAAATTGTAGGCTGGGGTAAAGAGGTTTCTCCTGAAAACGATCTGTTTTCTGAATCATCAGCAAAGACTGCTGCTGGAATGGTTGCAGGAGTCGCAAGTATAGGCGCTGCAACACATATTGCTAAAGAAGCATTCTCGGATAGCGATTCCTCCGCTGATAATGATTTCGCCGATGCACTATCACTTGATCTTGATAGTACAGAAGATTTAAACATCTCTGGGCTTGATGATGGTGAATTTAACCTAGACCTTGATGATGAATTAGGTGGCGATCTTGATTTAGATGATGATTTTGGCCTTGATGAATTAGCTAGTGAATTTAATACTAGTGATAATGCGCTGGATAGTAATGCGCTGGATAGTAATGTGCTGGACTTTGGAAGCGCAAGTACAGCCGATGACCTAACAAGCCTTGATTTAGAAATAGATCAAGATAGTGGTTTAGATAAAATCCTACCTTCTGGGAACGGTTATATATCCACACCCAGTGATACAACAGAAACTGAAGATGATACTTTGGATGATGCATTATCATTCCTTGATCTTTCCGATGATGACGATGAAGTTCAGCAAGCACATATTGGCACAAAGCTGGATTTAGCCAGAGCTTATCTTGATATGGGTGATGTTGAAGGTGCTCGTCATACACTTGAAGAAGTCGTTATTGAAGGTAATGATGACCAGAAACGGGAAGCTGAAGAGATGCTTCAACAGACTGGTTAATCTTCGATTATCACATAGATTGTTACATAGTTGACTTTAAAGCCGAGATGTTCTCGGCTTTTTTGTGGGTGAAGTTTTTGTATATGAATGCCTTTAAAGTAAGTATGATTTGCCGATGAAATTCGTAGCCTGCATTGAATATAAAGGAACCGCTTATTGTGGTTGGCAAAGACTAAGCCACGCTAAATCGGTGCAAGAAGAGGTTGAGGCTGCACTTTCTAAAATAGCTAATCAACCCATTGAAGTGATCTGTGCAGGTCGAACGGATAGTGGTGTGCATGCATTGGGGCAAATTATTCATTTTGAGACTGAAGTGGAGCGTCCATTAAAAGCCTGGATGTTTGGAGCCAATACCCACCTTCCTGATGATATAGCGGTGCTCTGGACGAAAAAAGCAGCGGCTAAAGATTTTAGTGCGCGTTTTTCTGCCCATTTACGCCGTTATCGCTATGTGATTTTAAACAGAAAAGCCAGATCGGCGCTGTTAGATAAACAGGTAAGCTGGGTTTATGATCCGCTTAATGAAAATGAAATGCATCAAGCCGCTCAGGCATTAATAGGAGAGTACGACTTTAGTAGCTTTCAGGCATCAAGCTGCCAATCTAATCACGCTATTCGTGAGATTAAAGAGATAACAGTAACCCGTGATGGTGGTTATATTTATGTGGATATCGCGGCCAATGCTTTTTTACATCACATGGTCAGAAATATAGTGGGCTCTTTAGTGATGGTAGGGAAGGGGGCTTGGAAAACAGAGTTTATGGCAGAACTGTTAGCGCTAAAAGATCGTAAGAAAGCGGGGCCAACCGCTCGCGCTTGTGGGCTTTACTTTGTGCATGTCCACTATCCAAAAGAATATGACATGCCGGAAGAGTACAGGCTTCCCATTTTTTGATCTGAAATCTGCCAGTGATTAACGCGTTTCCAAATCAAACAAGGTCATATCGCCCTCAAGATTTAGATGCATTGCATAAGCATTAGGTACGCGTGACAGAATATAAGCAGCCATCAATGTCGCTGTCTCGCCATTCTGATTTTCTAAGGCGGTAAGAATTCTATCCGCAACAATCTGGCAGCGTTGCATCACATCTGGTTTTTCTACCCATAATCGGCTCATTTGATAACCGTTATCCATGTCTTTATCGAGCATATCAAAATACTCTTTCGCGTCGGTAAGGATTGCGTCTGGAACTTTAATTTCCTGCTCGTGTTCATCAACAAAGATTCTTAGGATCATGGTAAGCTTCTGGTCTGGTTAGTTTAAATGTGGGATATTGTACATGCTACTTGCAATAAAAAAAGTGTTGAACGAACAACAACTCTCCGTAGTGCAAAAACTACTGGAAAATGCACAGTTTGTAGATGGAAAGCTGTCGGCAGGCAAAGAAGCAAAAGCCGTCAAAAACAATGAGGAATTGGCTTCTCAAAGCCCTTTGCATCAGCAACTCAACCAGATCGTAATGAACTCTTTAGTGCAAAATGAAGAATATCAAAGAGCAACACTGCCTAGCAAAGTATCAACGCCTTTTTATGCACGTTATACGCAAGGCATGAATTACGGCTTTCATGTAGACAATCCGCTTATGGGGCCGTTCGGGCAACAGTACCGCTCTGATGTGTCGACTACTGTTTTTTTGAATGCCAAAGATGCCTATCAAGGCGGCGAAATTACTATTCAAACCGCTTTTGGCGAACAGAAAATCAAGCTAGATGCCGGCGATGCTATTGTTTATCCCTCAAGTAGCCTTCATAAAGTCGATGAAATTACAGCGGGAGAACGACTAGTAGCCGTTGTATGGGCACAAAGCATGGTCAAGGACGCTCAAAAAAGAGAGTTGTTATATGAGCTTTCAGGCGCTCGTGAAAGTTTATTGGAAAAACAGCCAGAAGCGGAAGAGACCCGTCACGTCAGCAACGTGTATTCAAATCTGGTGCGTCGATGGAGTGAAGTTTAGCAAGGAAGCTGTCAATATTGGCGGAGTAGGGAGTAGGGAGTAGGGAGTAGTGTAGCTACTTCCCATGTCTGTAGCCACCTCCGCCGCCGCCATAGTAAACTCCACCGCCGTAACTACCGGAACGTACACTACGTTCAGTTGTGGTGACTTGGGTATTATTCAAACCGACATCGTAATAAGTTAGACCCGCGGCTCCAATAGTGAGTGTTGAGAAAATAAGAGTAAAAACTCGTGTCATAATTATTAGCCCAATTAGTCCCAGCGCTTCTTTTCAAAAAACAGGCGTGCAATATAAAAGAGTAAAAAACTAATTATACTGAGGTATAGAAGGTATTTAAAATAACGATTTACCAGAATGCCTTGTTGAATTTTCATTTTGATGTAAGGAGGCTGTTTGTTGTTGTTTGATATCGAGGGTGTGGCCGCTCTTAGCCGTAGCGTATATTTTCCGGTTTCGTTGATATGAAAACGCGCTGAGCCATTTTGGTTGATTGCAGAAGTAGTTTTTTTGAATCGTGATCGACCGAAAGCAAACACCTCATTTTTCTCATCAAAAATAGCAATATCTTTAATTCTAAAGCTTGCTGGATAGGCATTCTCAAATTGTAACTCCATCAGGTGCTTGGCATTGGTCACTTTGAAATCACCGATGTAAATACCACCTGATATCTGTTGTTGAGTAATTCTCTCAGAAAAAACCGTATTGCCCATATTGAGAAAACTGATAAAGAAGATGATCAGTAACGATATCCCCATAGGGATGAGACTTGCTTTGGATAACGCTTTACGTATGGGAGCTTTGAAGGGTTGTGCAGGGTGAACAAAACTTCTATGAGTATCAAAGCTTAATTCAAAACTCTTTTTGATGACATCTGGGTCGATGTACTCAGTGAGGTGATACTCCTGTTCATTTTCAGTCTCTTCTAAAGAGAACATAAAGGGCGGAGCGATGGAATCCCTAAGAACAGTTGTATCCCCCAGATTGGCAACCCAGGTTAATTCGCCAGACACATAAATTATTTCTGCCTGGTAGGCTTCAAGAAATTTATAGGCCTCACCACGCACACGCAAAGTAGATCGTGGCGACAGTTTTTTCATGTCCCGATCAGGAAGTATTCGCACTCTGCGCGTAAAAGTGAAATGTCCAAGTTGGTAGCTTAACCAGGCGTAACCATGTGTCTCAGAAAACAAATGCAAATCTGTCCAACGATCCCCATAATTGGAACGATATTCAATCATGCCAATGACAACAAAATGAATGTCCTTAATCTTACCTTCAGCACCGAGAGTGAGTGGGGAAACGGGTTGATGTTGGTCTTTGAATTGCCCTAATAAAGCAAAATCTTTACGCACATCCATGACAGCACCACAATATTCACAGGTCAATGAACGTATACGATGCCCGCCTCCATGCAGGCTTAATGGAGCCGCACAATTGCTGCATTGGATGCTTTTTACTTGCATATTGTTATGATCCATTAAGCGCTCTTGATTTCAAAGGGATCAATCCACTCGCCTTGATAGGCTTCAACATTGTGAATAGGGTGAATATCGTGTTTATTCTCGTGTTTAGTATCGTGGTTATGATATTCCAAGGTAATGAGTTCCCCTGCTTGCCCGGAAAGATGAACAAAAGGAATTTCTTCATTGATACGTAGTTGCTTTGGGAGTTCACCTTTAAAGCCTTCACATTTGCCGACATTAATCTCGGTAACTTGCCAGTCATTATCCCATAAAGAAATTTCTTTACCCAAGGCGAAGTGAGCTAACGCAGGAAGTTTATCTTGCTCGATGATGACAGGTTTTTCGAAAGCAAAATCTCCTTCATCAATACTCACCCAAAAACCCTCGCCGGCGTTATCAATGACCCACCATTCTTCCCAATAGCCAACATCATGAGTATAACGAACCCTGCCAACTGGAACAAAAGAGGTGGTGCGATATTGAAAGGATGCGCCCAACTGGAGCAGCGAAGGCATTTCCGTTAAAACGGATTGTTTGCCTGCTAGCTTTACCGATTGATCTTCAAGAAACAGCGTAGAATCGCAGTGTGTGCATACAGTGAGTTTGGCATGACGAAACCTGATAGGTAGTTCGTTTCCGCATTGCGGGCAATTTATAGTGTCTGACCAAGTATCCATTTAAATGATTATATCTAATAATCTTATTAAAGTTAGACATTCTCACGAAAGTTATAACAGATAAATGGATTAAGGTGGTTTGACGTAAAGAACCCCTGTTCCTGGTAATACGCATTTTCTGGCTAAATCAACACATACCAAAGTAAAG